>WJKD01000609.1 GCA_014729315.1 Promethearchaeota archaeon
AAATAAAGCTCTAATTAATTTGATGTCAAGATTCCCCGACATATATGGATATTCAATTTTTCTTGAAGTTAACGATAGGTTCGAGGAGGAAAAAAAGCAGTTTAAACAAATCGATGACTATGAAATCATGGGATTAATACAGAGCAAAATGTTGAATGTTATATCAAAAAACTGTAAATCTTACGAAGACATTATTTCAAACTCTTTAAAATTCCAAAAAATAAAATTATTGTTTTTAAATTATGGAAGAATCGCATTATTTGCAAACTTTTTCATGGAAAACATCTATAGCGTAATCTATGTTCCCGGGACTATAAATCCCTTAGACGATTTACAGGAAATTAAATCAGAATTAAAAAAAATCGGTGAGTTTTAGATTGGATTATTCGAAACACATTAAGGAGTTCAAAAAAATTCAAGGTGTTAAAGCTATAGGAATTTTGAGCCAGAAAAAGGAAACTTTTCTATTTAACGAAGAAAAAGAAACTTTTTCTTTAGAAGACCTATTAAAGAACATTTGGGATGTCCTGCCTGAAAATTTATTTGAATCCAAAATTAAAAACTTTGTTTTCGAAGATGCAGAAAATAGTCTATTTGGATTTTACGAACATGAAATTATATTATTGTTGTACGTTCAGAAATCCACTAATTCCATCGATTTGAAATCTGCGGTCGATAATTTTTTAAATGAGATTATCATTACATTTTAACTAGGAAATAGCTCCCTCAGAAATTATCATTCTTGTTTTATTTCAAATAATACGGTACCGCCATCTGTGTAAGGTTTCCCGGGATCAGGACATTGAAAATACGCTGAACCATCATCCTTGTTAGATAGTCCTATATTTTTTGGATTAACCCCTTCTCGAAGTGCTACTATAAAAGTTCCCAAGCTGAAAAGAGCGTGTATGCAGACACTATCAGACATCTTTAAATCAATTTCTGGACCATTAATAACTGTTTTATCTCCAACATTATAGACCGGGCAGGTTCCCTCTATTTTCTTAACGGTAATTGTTAATCTTTTTACCATCTTGAGTCTTATCTTGTGTGTATTCTACTTTTCTACTCTAAAAAATTTATTATTGACAATGATCGTGTTTAAGTGATTTAAGCCTCATGAATTATAAAAAACTAATCACTATATTTATGCAATGAATGCGAAATTCAGATTTAAATTAGATATTGATTCTTTTAAAAGACGGCTATCAGAGAAGTATAAAGCCAGTTTAAATAGAATTCAAAATAAAGAATATTATTTAATATGCTTACCTTTTTTTCTGACGGTCTTTAGCAGCATCGAAGTAATAAATCTTTTTATGGAAAATGGTCGTAAATACTCGTATCTCTTTTTTATTTATTCTATTATTGTCATCATTTTAATTAGCTTACTTTATTACTTAGGTGTGAAATGGAGATTGCTATATTTTGGCATTTTAATAAGTTTTTCAATTGTTTTATTAATTCTCTTAGGTAAACCAGAAGTTTACATTGACTTTTGTGATAGAGATGAAGCAATTAGAATCGGTGTTAAAGCAGTACTTAGGGGAGAGTATCCCTATTACAATAGGACGAGTCTTGATAATCAGTTATCTCCTCTTCCTTTTTTATTCTACTTTTATATTCCAATCTATGTTTTAACCGGAGGAAAAACCTTTTACATGTCGATAGTAATAATCATTATCTTCTATTGCGTGCTTTTCTATAATTTCATTGACAGGTCGCAGAGTTATTTAATACTTCCACTAATTTCCTTTTTCAATTTCGCTCAATTTTTTCTGATTGACACGATAATAAATAGCGATATCTATAATTGCGTTCTTTTATTTTGTATGGTATTATTTCTCCTACCTAACGATATTCCCACTCAGAAGAAAGTCTTGAACTATATTAAGATATTACCCTTAAACCCAAAAAAGCTAAAAATAAAAAGCATTATATTCAGCTTACTCTTTGGCTGTCTATTGTCGATGAGAATCTTCTTTTGCGTTACTTCTTTTGTTGTTTTTTCTTACCTTTTGAAGCTGTATGGATTAAAAAGAACGATTTTTTTAACTAGTATTTCTATTTCAACTTCATTGTTTTGGATTTTACCCTTTTATTTGTACGACCCCGAGTTTTTTACGGAGATTATAATAGATAAGCATAATATCGTCTTTGCTGAATGGCGATCTTACCGGAGTATTCATAGAAACGGTTATATGGTTTTAAAATTCTTAAAAAGGATCATTAACAACGAGGATACCAACGCAAGATACATTTCTATTATCATCGTTGTCTTTTCAATAATATTAGGCCTAATAAAACTAAACAACAAGTTTGATTTATTCCTAAATGTTTCTTTAAGTTATAGCATCTTCCTTTTCTTTTTTTTCCATACAATTTATTATGGTCTTACGAGAGACTATGCTAGTTTGGCAGCAATTCCATTTATTCTTTCAATTATTTATTCAACAGAAAAACCCTTCCTAAAGGATTCGTAATATCTGTCATTTCTCCTTTTAATAAATGAATTTAGTCTGATTTAGTATTTTATTTTGCCTCTTAAGAGCGATCTCTACAAATTTTAGGTGTGGTTATTTCTTATTTATTTCTTTTAAGACAGCATTTTTTATTTCTGAAAACTCAGCAAATACATGTATTCCTTCCATTTTTTTCAATCTATCTACATTTTCAATCTCGATATCCCTAATCTTAAGAATTAAAGGGCTTCCGTCAGGCTTTGAAGTCACGATGGGTTCTAGATGTTGATCTGAAGGGAGAAGATGAACATCAATTCCTCCTTTTATGGTTTGGGCTACACAATTTGTTACTAATGTGTCTGCGATCCCATAGACAATCTTCGCCACGCTATTAGCTGACACGGGACAAACTATGAACATATCGTATTTTCCAATTTGAAGCGGTCCTGCTAAGAATGGGTTGTTCGGAGTCTTCTCCGTTCTTACCTTCTCGACAACTTCGTTTAAGTAATCCCATTGTTTATACCATTTGACCACGACTTCCCCTTCTTTTGACAACATCACCGTGATTTCTACATCGTGACTTTCGATTAGGTCCTTCATTAAATCGATAGATTCCTTAATAAGATAACCCGTTCCAGTAATACCCCACATTATTCGAAATGGACTCATACTTCTTTTTTCATTTTCTAAAGTTATTAATTTTTTGTTTTATGATTTCAAAATCCATTCAGCAAAATGAAATTATAAATCTAAGGAATTCGATAAGTATTTTCAGTTTTTAAGACATTTTATGTAGAGTAGATTACTCCCATAACTAAGCTAATCTTTTCTTGAAAGTATCCTAAAACAATCTTTAATCGAATTCATAAAGACATTTGTAATTGGTATTTATGTTTTAATTTGTTTTTTTTTGTCAAGAAATAACAAAGTTTTTCTACTAATTGAGAAGGTGATAATGGGTGTTGTATAGCAGTTCCCCTACTAATTAGAAGGCAGTAAGGGTGTTGTATCGCATTTTCCATACTAATCAGGAAGGCGAGAGAGGGTGTATCGCAGTTACTCTAATAATTAATTTATAAGAAAAGGGAGAATAGAGTGTGAAAAGATAAATAAAAGATTTTTATCTATTTTGTTAGTCTAATAATTATATTGATTCAAAAATCTTCAAAAATAAAAGAATAACAAATGATATAGTTCAGTTATGAAACGAGAAATTAATCTTATCCATATAGAAAGAGAAGAAAGATTTATACTTATGGGTGATCTTCTTTCTGGGGGTGCTACTGAGGGGAAAAAAGAAAAACTTATACAATTCGGCACATCTCTCTTTGAAGAACAATTGATTAGTGCACAAATTCTCTTAGAATTGAGAGAAATCGATCTAAGAAATCTCAAAGCTATGTTTCTTAGACGAAAAATATATTACATCTCTCTAAATCTTGAGAAGAATGAAAACAGAATAAAGGAATGGAATGAATATCAAGTAATCAATTGTTATGATGGTTCAGAAATAGACGAAGATTTCCTTTCAAGTTATTATGACTTAGACTACTATAAAGAAAGGGATCGTTATAATGAAATTTTGGCTCCAGGATATTTAGATAAAATTGTATTTTCTTATGAAGATATCTATATTCTCCCATTTCACGAGTGTGTGAATTATAAAAATCCAAGAGTTTTACATATTCATCATAAATCAGGAATAAAAATTAAAGATATTGCTAAAGCATTTTATAGCTATATGCCAGATTATGGAGATCATAGATATTTTGAAGGTTTGGAATATTTTGGAGATTATAAGGGAATTGCACTTTATGAACTTAATTTGGGAAGTTAAAGAACATTATTAAAAAATTAAAAAATTAGTAAGTAATAAGAGCTTCTTCATCTCTGCGCTTGAACAATCTTTCTCTTACAGGGACTTTAGAATCATCTAGATTCGAGATTTTTAATACTAAATCTTCACTAATCTTCTCATTTCTATATTCTCTTAATTTTTGAATTTCTGAGAATAGTAAATAGGAGGATGTAAAATCTCCAGATTTATTTTTGACAATGTTTAAATCAGGATATTTTAATGTAAAATCTGCAATAAGCGAACCGCTAAACAAACGAGCTATTTGAAAAGAATGTTTAATATCACTCCATTCTGTTTTTACTTTATTTAAATAGTCCTTAGAAATTTCAACTTCATTATTTAAGGGTGATAAAAGATTTGAGATGCTAAATTCTATTGCTTTTGTTTTTAATTCTTTATATTTAATATAACCACGGAGATATTCAAATTCACATAAGAACTTATAGATAGAAGAATTATCAAAATTAAAGGTGTGTGCTGATTCTTTTATATCTAAAGATAGACTACCAATTCCTAAAAGAACTCTATTTAAATGTACTAATCGAAAAGTTTCAGGAATATTTTTATTAAAACTTATTTTGAGATGACCTGCTACACTGCCAAGATGTAATGATTGAATCTCAATAGAATTAATGATATCACTCACTTCTTGATTAAAGTTTTTATATAAATAATCCATTTCCTTTGAATATTTTTTCTTTATTTCTTCCATCTTTATTCTTTTATGAATTTTTATTTAGTTAATTAATTTTGAATTAAGCATATTTGAGCTGAAAAATGTCGGATCAATATTATAGAGAAAGCTAGATAACACTTTAATTATATTTATATTTGATACTATCTTTCCAAATGATACCTCATTTTGTTCTATTATAGATTTAATAATTTTGTTAAATCTTTGCTCTAAAACTTTAACATTTTCCTTATTATTCAAATATTTATAGAAAATATTCTTAGCTTCTTCTATGGTTGTATCTTTTAAACCTTTTATTATTTTTGTCCAATCTAATTCTTCTTGAATTGATATCTCTCTTAAAGCTCTTGATATTATGATATCTTCCTTCTCAATTTGATTATTTTTAATCAAATTTTCAATCCAGTATATTACTCTCTCTTCTTTAACACTAAATATAGGAGCAATCTCTGAAGGTTGTACTCCTAAATTATTATAAAGATTTAATCTGTTATCTCTTAATTCGTTTTTATGAGCTCTAAGTGATTGTCCATCATTGTGTTCTCTTATTGAATTTCTAATAATATGAGGTGATATAATATAATCTATTTCTTCAGTACCACCTAAATAGTCTTCAAAAAATATTTCTTGATTGTATTTATCATTTAGGTAATCTACAAGAAAATTCATTAGACTCTTATAATTTTTATTCATACCTTCGGTTAAGGCTTCTTGTAAGAAAGCTTCGGGAATTATTCTTGTCGTTAAACCGCTTCCTTCACCACCAGGACCAATATTGTACCCATATCCTTCAAATTGAGAATGAGTTGCACCAATCCAAAATCTCTCTGATATCAACATTTCTTCTTTAGTATCACAAACCTGCCATAAAACTAGGTCGATTTCTTCTTTAGCTTTCTTGATTCTCTCCTTCATTGATAATTGTTCATTTGGATCGATTTTATTTCTTATCGCTTCAGAAAGGCGATAGAAATATGTATCTTTGCGATGTCCTTCCTTAGTTCTGGCAAAAGCAGCTTTTACTTCTTTTTCAAACCTATTTCCCCAAGATTGAGTGGAAACTCCTACATAAACTTGCCCATCAATAATTATCAAATATACAAAGTGATTTTTTCCTTTATTTTCATTAAGAAGTTTATGCAATTGCTTGAATTCCATATTCATACCGCTCTGTCTTATATCATTCTTTATGAAAGAAAAATCGTCTTTACAATTTTTACATTCAACAGCCCATACACCAGATTCTTGATCTTTAATTAATTCATATTTGTGTGCCATATGTTTCCCTTTTGTACAAATCAAACGGCTTTGTCTCTTTGCATCCATTAATTTATTCATTAAATCTCTTACTTCTTGAGTTGTTCTTTTCCCGAAATTCTCACTAGATTGCACCTCTGAATTTACTTTTCGGGAAGAAAGCTTTATTTAAAATTCTGTTAAAATCTTAAATTATATCAATTCCCATTTAAATCTACTAGCTCAATTGAGTTGCTATATCATCATTACCAGAAAAGGGATAAAGACGGATTAATCTTTTATATTAATTCAAATTTTTCCTACTGAAGCTTTTATGATTTAAATACGACCAATATACTTTTTAATGAAAACATATAAAGAATTACTTATCTAATGTAAATTTTGAAGATATATGACTCCGAATAAATATATATATTTAGATAATGCGGCAACCACTCCCATGGACCCACGGGTTATTGATGTTGTCCAAAAACATTTTCGCGAGACCTATGGCAACTCTTCAAGCCTTCATAGGGTTGGACAAAAAGCAGCTTATAAGCTTGAAACATCTCGAAAAACTATGGCAGAGCTATTAGATGCAGACAGATTAGAAATTTACTACACTTCTTCTGGAACAGAAGCCGATAACACCGCGATAATAGGGACTGCATTGGCAAATAAATCTAAGGGTAATCACATTATTACTTCATCAATCGAGCATCACGCTGTAGAAAATCCGTGTAAGTATTTAGAACAAAACGGTTTTGAAATTACTTATTTACCCGTTGATAACGAAGGATTAATAAGTTTATCAGATTTGGAAGATGCTATACGTAGCGAGACGATTCTGGTCAGTATTATGTTCGCTAATAACGAGATTGGAACCATCCAACCGATCAAAGAAATCGGGAAAATTTTGAAGGAAAAAGGAATAATATTCCACACAGACGCAGTTCAAGCATTTGGAAAAATACCTATTGATGTTAAAGAGATGAATATAGATTTACTTTCCGCTAGTGCTCACAAAATATACGGTCCCAAAGGGATTGGTTTGCTTTATATCAGTAATAAAGGAATTCGACAAGATGGGAGTAAATATATCCAACCGATTTTATTCGGGGGCGGTCACGAGAGAAATATGAGACCAAGCACTGTAGCAGTTCCTTTAATCGCCGGATTTGAAAAAGCAGTAGAACTATGTAGGGACGAAATGATCCACGAAGCAGAGCGACAAATAAAAATGAGAGATAAAATAATTTCGTTTGTTTTGGAAGAAATTGACGATTGCTTTCTTAATGGACCCTCTAAAAAAAGATTACCAAATAATACGAATTTTAGTTTTAAATATGTAGATGGGGAATCTATCGTGTTAGATCTTGACGAAGCAAACATTGCGACTTCAACTGGTTCAGCCTGCTCGTCGCAAGATTTAGATCCGTCTCATGTTTTATTAGCAATAGGCTTAAGCCCTCGAGATGCACAAGGTTCCTTAAGAGCTTCAATTGGTAGATTTACAACTGAGGTAGAGGTGGATTATTTCCTCGAAAAATTGTCTCCAATTATCAAAAGGCTAAGAGAGATTTCTCCTATAGGAAGTTCTTAATTTCATTCTCTCTTCAAGAAATATATGTAAATAAAAATGTATCAAGAATCATTTCACATTAGCGCTTAGAATCGCTTGAATTAGCGTAATTGAACCTAAGCATAAAATTATCAATCCGATAGCCAATTTGCCTTTCTCTTTATTTAACCTTTTAGCATGAATAGTCCCAAAAGGTATTGCGAAAACTCCACTAAAGATAACTAAAATAGCTAATTCAAAATCAAACGATGTAGTGAAAATTAAATACAACATAAATCCTAAAGCAGATAGTATCGTTTCTGCAAAGGACGTAATCGCTATGGCTGTTTTAGGGTCACTGCCAGAAATCATTTGTCCAGAAGTTACTATAGGACCGAAACCTCCTCCTGATATTGCTTTGTTAAACGCGCTTATCCCTCCGATCATTACGAGACGTGATTTAGAAAATGTAAATCTCTTTTTTAAAATTAAAAAAATTCCGATTGCGACAATGGAAAATCCGATATAAAAGGTAAGATACAACTGAGCGACGCTAATCACGAGGAAAACCGCAATTATAGTTGCGACGCTTCCAAAGATCGCAAAAACGAGGGCTGTATGCGTATCTCTTTCTTTAATACTAAAATTAGCATTCTTTAATCTATGATGAAAGATACAAGCAACAAAACCGGTACACATTTGCGAGAGTAATAAGATAGGCACGATTACGGATATAGGATATCCAAAGATTAACAGAATTGGGGACATTAAAGTGCCATAACCCATTCCGAATGCGCAATCGATATATGAGCAAACAAAAGAGAAGATAATGATTATAATAATTAAATAAATCTCCATATTTAATCAATCCTTTAATCTTTTCTTTTTTTAGAATTATCTATTAAATTATTAAAATTAGGAATGCTAATAGTTCCAAAACAACCATGAATTTTGCTATTTCGAAATACATTTTAGACCAGAATAATGTTTTGAGAGCGCTTATCGAATTCCTTTTTTTCTAATTAATTTTCTAATGATATGTAATGAGATGTAATGATCATTTATAAATCTTAATGACATTTAATTAAATGTCATTAATACTTAATAAGAAAACCTTCCTCTAGAAAGCCACATTTTTTATACAAGTGCTTAGCTATGTCGTTATCTTCAGCGACTAATAAATAGACCTTATGTAGCTTTAACTGATTAAAAGCTCGATCAAGGATTAAATTAATTGCTCTATA
>WJKD01000610.1 GCA_014729315.1 Promethearchaeota archaeon
TATGTTATACTCCTGTGGAACCACATCCAAATTTGTAAAATCTAACGTAACTTTCCCATTTTTAATATTCGTATACACGTTAAAATCCCAAAAATTACCATCGACATTTGGAGCCTGTACATCCACTGTAAAGTAGTCACAGGCTTTATTCCATTCAGGATGTGGGAATGCCATCATTACATATTGTCCGATGGGCGGAGGTTCCGGTTTATCAAAAATATCAAATCCATGAGAAGCCTTTTCCGCCACCGCAGCGATATTTTCATTGTTTTTTGCATTTTGACAGGAAGCATTAATTTTTATAAACCATTCAAATTGATTGCTGTTTACCGATTTTGCCAATCCCGATTCAAAATATGGATAGCGGAGATCAGGTTTTATTCTAAGAGTATCATTATTTTCAACATAAATTGCATATCCCTGCCAGGGTTCGATACTTGTTACATCATTTCTCCACTGTCCTGAATACTCCCAAACTTCAGGCAATTCATTATTTATGGACGTATTTTCGATTGGTATTGAAAAATCATACGGATTTCCAATTAAATTCCAACCAATATGCAAAGTTATAGGAAAAATTTCATTTGTTCGATTTGTAAAACCCGATTTGCTCTGTATATATTTTCCTGAAAACGTCTCAGTAGCTAACAGAAAAAACGATTTGCCTGGTTCAAACGGCGAAAAATCAGCACTGTTCAGATAGATAAATGAATCTGTTTCGCTGTAATGATGGTAATCTGCACACCGCCAGATAGTCTGATCGTAATCATTCACCTCCAAACTCGAAAATAAAATATCTTTGGCTGATTTTTTCCCGTCATCTATCTGTATCGGTATTGATATTAAGCGATAATCTTGTTGAGCGTTTCCGGTGTGGATTGTATTTGGCGATTTAATTTCATCGTTATCGTTTATTTTAATTTTAGGTGAGAAATAGTCCAGTTCCTTTCCTGATCCATGTAAAATATCATTGCCTGCACTGTCACAGCACTCGAAATAGAAATCGATTCCCCGGGAAGTAATATATTCACTCGATATTAGGAATTCAAACGTTGTATCAATAGCAATAAAAGAATTGTGGCTTATTGATCCAAAATCTTTATCGCCGCCTTTTCGGATCCATAGTTGAACACTGTCTTGATCTACTCCGGAATGCACATCACAGATTTTTGCATAAATACTCTTATTACTAGTATTCATTTTTATTGAAACGGTGTCTTTATATTCAACTACAGGATCAACTGTGTCTATACCTGTTCCCTGAAGTGAAAGAATCAATGAATCAACATAATCGCTTGTATCATGGTAAAATATTGTGCAGGTCGAATCATGTTTACCAAGCCTTTCAGGAGAAAAACTAATATCTATTTCTAAACTACTGTCGGATTTTATCTCTCGACCAACCACTACAGAACTATCAATATCAAAAGGACGCTTACAGTGAAACGAATCAATTGTTCCGGATAAAGTCCCCTCATTTTTAATTTTAAGTGTAGCAACTTTAGGAATACTTTTTATATGCACATCCCCAAAATTGACAACAGAATCAGCCACCACAAAATCTGCTCCTTGAATTGAACCTGTGAGAGTAAGAATTATTGAATCCGGGTAGTCAATGTTTTCAAATTTGTCATGATACCTAAAAATTAAATCCTCATTAAAGCCACCGACTTCATTTGAGGTATATTGAAATGTCACTATTCTTGATTCGTTCGGCGGCAGAGAATCAATATTTTCTTTATCTTTGATTGTCAATCCATCAATTTCCGGTAGATCATCAATATGAAGAGTCAAATTTCCTGTGTTTTTAAAACATAACTCTTTTGTGATTGTCGTATTACGCGGGATATTTGGAAAAGAAATAGTATCCACTCTGTTTTCACAATTCTCATCATATATTTTTAAATACGCTTTGTAACCTGTGCCATTAATTGTGTATCTCATGGTGTCACATTTATTCTGATCTTTCCAAAAACTATCTGAATAGCTTATCTCCAAAATGTCAGGATATGAGATTGAGCTATCTGGTATAAATTCAATATTAATCGGTGTGGTAATCCCTGAATCTATTTCAGAAATTGCTGCATCAATAATGTGGTATACAGGACTATCGCATTCTGCACTGATACTTACCATCGCGATATTACCCGTATCCGAAATATCTACATGGAATTGAGTTGTATCTCCAACATGCGCTCCCTTACAACTGAACGTATCAGCAGTAAATATTCCAATAGCATCAGCGCCACGACCGCGTAAAGGGATCTCGATTGTGTCTAGGATGCCTCCCATATCTTCTAAATCCCAAAAGATAACTCTTAGCGAGTCTTCATACCATTTAATGTCCTGAGGTTCAAATTCAACCACGATATTTTCATCTTCATTAGAATTAGGCAAGAGGCTGCCCGGATCTGCCGAAACTAATGTGAACGGTGATGCTAAACCATCAACTTTATAATAGACTTCAATATTGCCTTTATGTGTGAAAGTAAAAAATTTAGAAATAGAATCAAATACATGGACTTCCTTGTCAGAAATCCATTCATTTGGCTCAATTGTTAATTCACCAAAAACAATATTGCCATGTAATGAATCCTTAATACAATTCACCGCATCGAGATTACATTGTGATGAATCATGACATGATATTTCATATTCAATCGTTATTTCCTTTACAAATGTATCTAGATCCGAGGTGTCAGGATTAAAGTAAATTTTCAATTTAACAGAATTTTCATAAGTTATGGACGTTTTCAACAAGCTATCCAAACTTGCTGAATCAATCTCGAATGGGCCATTCTCCACAAATACAGTACAAATTTTAGCTTCATAATCAGAAGTCAAATTTTCAATTTTCAAAAATTTAGTACGTTTAATACTGTCACGATGTATGTTTTTAAAATTCGGATAATTAAACTTCAAAATTGTATCAATTCCAGTGCCTGCAAGAGGAATAGCTTCGGAAGCAGAAGCAGTATCACAATCCAAAGAATCTCGATATTCAATAAATAAGCTATCTTCATATTCACCAAGACCAACAGGCGCAAATTTAATGTCAATGATTGCAGTATCCTTTGACGAAATTTTTCTCTTTGTTACATTTTCAATGGTAAAGACAGTGCTATCTAATAGTGAAATATCTTCTATTATAAGACCAACATTCCCGTCATTTATTATCTTCAATTGCTTATTGGTGCAACTTAGGATGGGTATATTACCAAAATTAACCGTATCTTCTGGCACTGTAAAATACTCACTACTTCTGCCAACACCAATTAGTTTAATAACTTTCGTTTTGCCGTTAATCGCTTTACCATCAACATAATATTTATAATTTATTACCACGCTATCCCGAACTGTATCAATGGTTACAGGAGAAAAGCTTATTGTAATTTCTCCCTGCTCGTTCTCACTACATGACTCTTTTGGTAGCCCTTCAACATCAAACAAACTCGCATCTGGAAAATCTATGCAAAAATCTTCTAATGTAACATTTCCCTCATTTTTCCAGGCAATTGATACTATATCCGCACAGCCCACATGGGTAGTATCAAATTCCACTTCAATTGTATCGTTGTGATTAACTGAATCAATATCAAACTCCGCATATTTTCCTGTATCGTTTAAAGCAATATCCCGTTCATCAATAATTATTAACGATGTATTGAGAAATATATCTTTCCACTCTATTTTTAACTTTGCCTCTGATGCCAAATTCGAATCAGGTTTAAAACTTAGGATAAAATCTTTTTCTTCCTTAGGTTTTATTATTAAATCTTCTGTAACAACATTATACTCTTTTGTATCGGAAAGAGAAGATTTAATAATAATAGGCATAAAATCGTCTTCATTTTTTATCACCAAAGTATCAAACCGGGTGGAATCTTTCGCGACTTCGCCAAATCCTTGCAGAGCAGTCGTTATTGTTGGAGTTTTGAATGGAAATTTTTGAGTGTAAACTCCAGTTCCGGCAGAACCTAAATATACTATATTCGGATCATTTAAATTTGTGCAAAATGATTTAGCAATTTGATGATTCCAATCTGTCGCATGTACATCAGTAAAATCAACTCCATTTTCGTTTACGATATGTCGATAAATTACTGAGCTTTTATCGTTATTGATAGCCATTAGGTAAAGCATATTATTAAATTCTGACTCGGTTGGAACAACCTCCATTTTTAATATTTTTTTATTTTCTATGATGGCTAATTTATCGTACTCATAAAATTTAAAATCTTCATTATTATCATTGTAAAATACACCATGGTCCGAACCTGCAAAGATTGTGGTATTATTTAGATGAGAGCTTGTTGTAACACAATAAAACTTTCTAGGATCGCACTCCCATGTACCATCAACTACACCGTTATTACTCACCTTAATAATTCCGTTATTTAGTGTGGATATAATTATGTTTGTCTGTAAATCATCTAAAGCAATATCATTAACATTTTGTATATTTTCAATGTTAAGGAGTGAAGACCAATTGTCACCGAAATCTGTCGATTTTAAAATTTTACATTTTGCTGTTATCGCAAAAATATTTGATGCAATTTGGGGATCAATAACTATTTTAATAATTTTGCTATTCGCATTCTCTTTTTTCAGCCAATTTCCAGAGAAATTGAGTTTCTTGTACAGTACATTATCATCCGTACCAAGCAAATAGTGATTTTTTTGTCCGTTCTGATTTACAATCGCAGCACATGTTATATTTGCTTCAATTGGATCTTGATTAAAATTAAGTGCCCAGGTATCATCTCTACTCCATGCCGAATCCAAAAAATCATAATAATAAATTGAACCATCAGTGGCTGCTATGATATATCCGGTACCACTTCTATCGTGTTGCAGAGTATGAATTGTAAGTGCGCTTAATCCATCGTTATTCTGATTTTTCCAGGAATCACCACTATTTTCACTATAGGAAACTCCCATTCGAGATCCTGCATAAACATGGTTCATTGACTTATCGTTTACACCCAATGTGTTTAAAGCCATATTGGGCAAATTTGTATTACTCAGGCACTCCCAATCATTATACGATAGGGTACGACAAAACCTACTTGGGAACGTTGCAGCATAACATGTATCCTTTACTTCATTATAAGAACTTTCTAACGCAATAAATTTTTCACCTTGTAAAAAATCATACCAACGAACACCTTCGTTTTTAGAATATCTCCCCCCATTAATAGTACCTGCATATATGATAAATTTAGAAATATTATCTTGTGGTCTTTGAGGCCGCTCTGCCAATGATGTAATGATTTCATCATCAAGAAAGAGTTCTGATGTATCCTTGTCCCAAAATTTAAAGAATCCTGCATCCGTGCCTACATAAAATTTATTTACATTTTGAGCTTTAGCAACATCTTTGAAGGGAATAATATCAAATACATTGGGATACATTGTACTATCATATCGGTTAGGTTTAAATGTGTACTTATGATGCCCGGTTTGAATATCAATTCTCCATAAGCCTTTGTCTGGATTCTCAAACACTTCCATACCGCTTCCTGCATACAAATATTCAGTTTTATCAATATTTCTTATAACGCTTATATGATCCTCATTTGGTTGAGATGTTAAATATTGCCAAAAATTCTTTGAATCATTAAAAAAAATGCCTGTCCTTGTTCCAGCATACAAAACCTTTTTTCCATTCTGTTCCTTGATCATTAGAGATAAAATATCTAAACAACCTAAACTATCATTATAGATTTCCCAACTATCGCCACCAGTTGATGTATAATATACTCCGCCTCCTAAAGTACCAATATAAACCTTTTGGTAATCATCAGGATCAACCGCAATAGCCTGAACATTTCCCCCATACAGTCCAGTATTAAATGGCGTCCAGGTCGTATTATTTTCTCCACATAATGCTTTTAGATATAAACTAAAAAATGTAATGAAAATGAATACATATTTTTTATTCATATTAAAAAGCATGATTTATCCTTTATTTGATTTGGAATTATATCATTTTTAAGGTACTTCGGGAAAATCAGGTACACCATCTAATATTTTTTCCTCTTCACTACTTTTTCCATTACTGTCAATAATATCTATCAACCACACTATTGCGCCTATACCACAAACAACACAACCACCTATTTTCCAAAATTTCGGTGAGCAATAAAACGGGTTCTTAAAATATTCATCGATTATGCCCAGGCAGCTATCAATTTTTGAAGGATATAGTTTTTGAAAATTCCCTTTTGTAAATACCTTCGTACTATCTGTAACGTTTTTCTTTATATATTTAAATTCCATAGCAATTGAATACAAGGTGTCTATCGACGTTGCAGTCACGATGGAAAATTCGCAATTTAAGCTATGTGTTATTCCATACTTATTATTTAAAAAAGTGATTGATGGATTGGCATCGTTTTTAAATATTTTTTTTACTGTGCCTTTGTTTTCTAAATTGTTATTTTTTTTAAGTTTGAAATGTAACCATATATAACTTTCTACACTATCATATTTTGCTTCAGGTACAGGAATTATGGAATTTTCATCAACGTGTAACGCTAACAGAGGTTCTTTAGTCGTTTTTATTGGAGATTGAGCGATTGACAGGCTAACGAATGTTAGAAGTATTATTGACACCTTATTCAGCAATTTGATATAGTTATCCATAGACTTGATAGCTCAAGTTATTTGAAAAATACAGAAAAAGCAACATCCCCACGGTAGGTCATGAAGTAGATAAATCACGCAGTAC
Organism: Promethearchaeota archaeon; assembly: GCA_014729315.1. Next base: position 6,734 of record WJKD01000610.1, read on the forward strand.
ATCCCCAAACCTGCATCCGTTCTCCGTCACTTCCTCATTTTTTTGGTATGAAGCTCTCAGATGTTGACGCAAGTATTAAGACAGATTTGTAATATTCAAAATATAAAAAAATATATGGTGAAAATCAAGAATTTTTTATTATTTCACGTTTTTTTCGTTAATTTTAACAGCTAATTGGATCACATATAGTTGTATTATCGATTAAGGAATTTGGCACTTATTAACAATATATTATTTATCAAATAAAAAATTATTAATATTATAAATCAATATTTATTAATATTTGCCCGACAGCTTGTTTGTATTATCAGGAATTCGCAATGGCAGGGTTTTGCAAAATATTATTTTGTGATAATAATTGGCTTTCTGATTTATAATAGTGGGTATAAATAGTGCCCGCGCCCTTCGCAGGCACAAAAGCCGGATTTTGCGGAATAAATTAATTTCGTTTCGATTTCAGGTAGTTGAATATTTTAACCGCATGTTCGCGGGAGTTTTCGATGGTCCATTTGTAGGTTTCCATGCCGCCTAACA
>WJKD01000611.1 GCA_014729315.1 Promethearchaeota archaeon
AATCGAAAACTGCCAATTACCAGACAGATCAATCGCCTGCCTGACGTGCTGCGTTTGTTTTTGGCAGGTAAAGAGGAAAAGTGAGAGTGATATTAGAGAGAAGTAGTTTTTGAGTGAGTGAAGGGTCATTGTTTCTCGTTTGTATGGATTTAAAATTAGTATAAGAACTGGGCAGGTCTCGGTTCTTTTACCACGATTCTGTCTGAACTCGCAGGTTCGTAAAACGTTCGGTGACAAAGTAACCATCGCCGGGTCAAGGAGGTTCACTCGCTCATTCCCTTTGTGCAAAGCTCACAGGGAACATTTAAATCGGCCCTTGGAACAGCATCAAATTAAACTGAAACAAAGTATAAGACTTTTAATCACACCGAAATCTGCCGAGATGGATCGGCTGTTCCAATCGGTTGTATTTTGATGTTAGGCCAAATGATTTACGAATTGAATTTTTCCTGCATAATTTCTTTAACATCTTCAATATCTTGTTTTTTAAATGCTGAGATATAAATATCATCTAACACATTAGCCAACTCTTTGTTGTCAGGATCTTCGAGAAATCCGATTAAACCCGAAAGCATTGGATCTAATACTTCTTTGCATGAACTTCCACCTTGCCCAGTACCAAAAAGAGGGAAAATAATACTTTTTATTTCGCTCTTTTCCTCTGAGACGAGTAATTCTTGAAGTTTTCTCTGCTCAGAATCGGGCGGTGAGATCAAACCTTTAGAATTATTTATATCTTTCATTTTTAAGAGGCAATTTCGAACGCACGCTTCAATCTGATATGGTTGTTTGTAGGGGATAACCTTGCTTTCTGCGGCAACCGCTTGTACGGCAGCTACATGTATTATATATCGAGCTTTGTTAATAGAGGTTAATTCGCTACCTAGACCGCCAGCACTTGTGGCAAAAGCTTCCGCAGCTTGAACTGGTCTACCTCGATCTCTAAGTTGCCAATCCAATTCATTCTGAACCGTATCCTCATATTTACCGTCACGAACTCGTGCTCCACGGCGTCTCAGCATTGAAGAAACTGTTTTACTTTCAAAAAAACGTGCCATTTGCATGTAATCGTTTTCAGAATTGACCAATACGTCAATCCCTTTAACTTTTGATATATCTCCGCTTGCTATATGTATATTGAATCTTCGGCCATTAACATCGAAAAAATAGGTTGCTGCCTTTTGATTATCTGAAGCTTTTGATATCGGAGGATTCCTACGAGCTATTAAGCTACCGAGTGTTTTTTCTTGTTCGCTCTTAGTTCTGATGCTAGCTTTTACAAGATCATCACTAAGCTCACTCAAGAGTGGTTTCACGTTTTTGAGCTTTATATTGTGTGTAATCTTTCCTTGCAAGTGATGAATATTGAGTGCTTTCATTTCAGAGTCGAGTTCTTCGAAAGTCAAGTCAAAACCAAGAGGAATGATCGATATTCCAAGTGCTGTTGCTAAAGCGATTTCTCGTTGCACCCAATGAGATTTCGAAGTTCCTTGTCCAATGAGCACCAACATGACATCACTCTCAAGAATGTGTCTATATATTTCAGTTTCCCAAGCTACTCCTGTGGGAAGCTCCGAATCATCTAACCATGGTTCAAACAATAATTCTTCATCCATTCCTAAAATGTAATGTAAGATTGAAGCCTCAGTGTTTTTTTGTTCAACTATCCTCCCTTCTTTTTCTTTAGAGAGAATTTTTTTATAGCAAATAAACACCTTTATCGACATTTGTAACCTCCGCTTAATTGAAGATATTTTTATTGGATCGGTTAGGTCACGGAGCTTTCGCCCCGATTCTCCCTCAGTGCTGTTCGTGACAGTATCCCGTAATAAAGTTCAAGTATTCTAAAAGACAGTTCTTTCGATATAGCCCGACAGTTAACTTCTAAATATTTCAAGCCAACATACCACAAAAGAACAGGGTCTTGTTTCTATCCGTGAACTCTGGATTGCTTTTCATTATCCCAACGGATAATGAATCTGATGAACCGCCCTGTGCGTAGCCGCAAGCAGGGTGGTGTGGAAAGTGGGGAGAAAAACCCCTTATCCGATTAGACGAGCTTGAATTCCACTCAAGTCCATTCCAAGTCGTTCGAATCCAGTTTTGCTGACACATGTCTAACAGACGGAGAATTAAACAAGGATAGAATTAACGCCAATTATGCAACGCATGTATCAATTATTTCTTTTACTACTTTTCCTTCCTCTCTTCCGATTGATAGGTCACTAGCATTTAGGGTTTTGACCTGCTGTTTCAACTGTTCAAGCCGGTCGACACTGATACTCTCTCTTGGAAAATTCTCATTATAAAGGTCTTTTACTTTTTTTACAGCAAATCTTGGAACACCAATTTTTGATAGTATGACTGATTCTTTGTCGTTAACTCCATAATAGATATAGGAAGGTAAATGTTTAGCAGTTTCCGTTTTTTCATCATTAGTCAGATTCTGATAAATCGATATGCCCCATGGTGCAAAGTTTTTCAGATTTGAGTTAATGAATTTTTGACACATCCCTTGAGCATCTTCAATAGATTTATAGTCATATTTTATCGATTGAGCGATTCCTCTGATACTCATTCCATTTACCCAACCAATTATAACCTTTGCTACTTGTTCTGGCTGAAATTCACCTCTGCGCTCCATTTCTAGCTTCAATTCAGGGATTTTATTGATTATATCGACTATTCGTGTCAAACCTTCGACGCGAGAGTTTAAAATGACATTTGTAGCGAGATAGTAATCTTCATATCTCTGTTCACCATATATTTTCTGTAGTTCTCTTTTTAGGTCCAATACTAGCCCTGTCACAGTATTGAAACTTATATCAGTAATTCCAAGAGTATCTGCCCTTGATATTCTCTCTTTATTTTGATTTTTTAAGTGATCAATGTATTTAGCGGAAAAGCGACGAACCTTTTCCTGAGTTGCCATAAAACCATCTTGGAATTCAGACTGTTTATAAAACAAAGAAGCATTCAATATACTTCTTATCTTAGTTGTGTTTATATCTTTGAAATTATAATTATAGGACGTCTTTAAGATGTGATTTAAATATTGCAAAAAGTTTTGAGCTGCAGGCTTATCTTTAACAAATTGATAGTCAAAACTTACTTCGTCTTCAATACTCCTAAAAAATTCCTCCAACGTTGATATCACACTATTAAGATTCTTTCGAATATATTTTTTTGTGACTTCTTTAGTTTCTTTCTGACTGCCCAAATACTTAATAATGATATGACCTTCTGAATCTTGATATGCTCTTCCAGCTCTGCCAGCTATATTCCAAAACTCATCATCTTTAATATCCCGAGGTTGACCTCCTCTAAATTTTAACGTTTCGAAAATGACGGTAGATATTGGAAAGTTCATTCCTTGAGCGAGAGTAGTCGTGGCAAATAATACTTTGATCAAACTTTTACTGACTAGTTTTTCAATTTCTTCTTTTACTAAAAAGGACAGTTTAGCATGATGGCAGGCTATTCCATATTTTAGTGTTTGAACCAAAGGGTGTTTCTCATCACTTTCTAGTTTTACCAGTGAAATTGCATTTCGAACCTCTTTGTTATCAGAAATATCTTTTAATGTACCTTTTTTTGCAAAATACTTCGTCATTTTCAGTGCAAGCGTTTCAGATGAGTCAGGACCGGGCATCAGTACCAAAGTCGTACCACCAATTTTAATATACTTTTCTAATAGAATTATATTGCGAACAAAATCATTGACCCCTGCTTCAGACAACTCTTTTTTAAGGCTTTGTGGGTTAACTCCTGTTTCAATCGGTATATTCTCTTTTACTATGTTGTTCCCGGCTGATGGAAAATATTCTATTCTGGATGTTGTTTTATTTGAATTGAGCAAATTGCATCCAATGAATTGCTTGGACGGTGACCACTCAAGACAAATAGGTACTGAATCCTCTTCAGATCCACCAAGCCATTGTGCAATTTCCTTGTAGTTTTTGATAAAAGGACTCTGCAAAAGATAATTGACTTCAGGTCTTTTCTGTTTAATTGTGGATAATAGAAGCTCAAACTTTGACCCGCGGGTATCATCGGAGATATTATGCGCTTCATCAAGAACAACTAACTTGAGGTTTCTAATTGACTCGTGTTCTGCACGTAATAAATAATCCAACTTCTCAGGTGTTGATATCAAAATATCAATATGATCTTTAGAAAGGATTTCTTCCTCAATATCATCAACTTCATTGAATGGAAGAACATTTTCAATTCGAAACGGAAAGTCAATAAAGTCCTTTTCCAGCTTCTTCTTTACTTGATTTATTAAGGCATTTGTAGGAACAACATAACAAATCGTTGGCTTGGACTTATCATTGGATAGATCTGTAAAATTCTGGATTATAAACAGGATATATAACTCAGCCAGAAGTGATTTTCCTGCACTTGTCGGCATATTTAGTACAATACTCTTTTTCAAGGTAAGAATATTCAGCACTGAATCTCTTTGAGAAGGAAGTAATGAATAGATAAAATTGTCCTTTCTCTTTAAAGAGTCTTCAAAAAACCTTTTTATTAAAAAGCTTCTTGATGTTACTTCCCAGATAGAATTCTTGCAAAGTTGTTTCAGTCCATTTTTAGATAGCAAAGAAACTTTCAGTAAATTACTTTCAGTTCTGTCTCCCAGAAGTTTTACAGCGTTGTAGGTATAGTTTTCTATTAAAACCTGAACATTATCATCAGTTGTTCCTGTGAATAAATATTGTTTAACGCTACCAAGTAGATATACAAGATTTGCTAATGCTCCTATCTTGAGGCTATTGGTCAACCCAAGTTCGTTCGGGTCAGACTCTTGTATTGTCCTTATTACTTGATTAGTATGATCGAATAATGATTGGACAATGCTTTCTTCGTTAGAGTTTTTAATCCGCTTAAGAATTTGCAAAATCAGCAGATAAGTACTGAATTCTAACCCATCGACGGAATAGTCGGCGATTAAAATATCTGTTTCAAATTTGAATAGTTGTTCTTGAATAAACAAATCAACCAAAGTTGTATAATCGGCAAGTAAGCCATAATAACTTACCAATACGAGTGTTGAAAGCGCTTCGAGGCTGTCATCAAATTTGTTGTTTAAAAAATAAGTCCGGTAGGTTTCGTAGGCATCACTATTAAGTCTTTTCAGTAAATTAGTATTTCCGTTTTCTTTTTTTAGCTTCTGTTCAAGACTTGGGTTATTAGAAATTACTGTCAAAAGTGTGTCGATTGCGTCTGCTTTTAGTTTAACATCCGCAACTTTATTCGAGTCTAATTGAAGATGAGTTAGCACAATGTCAAATTTCTTTACCAACTCAAACTTCTCCTGCTGGCTGAGAATATGCAGTACTTCATTTGGGTGAACAGAGTCCTCTCCAAAGATCTCTTGTAGCTGCTTTGCGACTTTATCAGAGATCATTTAACGCCTCTTCGTAAATGTTCCTACTAAAGTCATCTATGTTATCTTCAAAAGACCAAATAATCCCATTTAAGTTTATATCTTTTAGTTTGTCTTTGTGAAAGCCTTCAAAATCCTTAACGTTACTGTCGTCTATAATTTTTCCATTATTTCTGATAAGAAAAGGAAAAAATACTAGTCTATTGATCAATGCATCGGTTGACACGGACTCACAAATCAAATCCGCTAGAAAAGTAATGATTTCCTTTAAAAAATCATTGTCTATATCGATGTTTTTTAGTTTTGACAGATAATACAAAATTTCACGAGACACCCTATTCTTACTATTTCTCGCTTTTTCAATGTCCTTTAGCAACAACTCTGAAGAGTCACATGGGATATTGGACTGTCCTGAAGCTTTAACTTCACAAACAACGAACTTAAATTCAGAATTCTGATATTGGATACCAGTAACATCAATTCCAGGAGCATGCTTATCAATTTGATCTGGTGTTACGTTAATTCGTTTGTCAGCGTCTTCAAAAAAGAGGCAACTATATTTTCTTTCAAGAAGTAACTGGGACATAAATTCAGAAACGAAAGATCGTTTTACATCAAACCATTTAATTTTATGATCTTCAGGTGTACAAATTTCTTTGATTCTTTCATGAAGTGCTTGACCAAATTTTCTACTTAGATTGGGAGGAGATAGAAGGTCTGCGTAACTTTCAGCTTCGTTAAACAGCTTTATTCGCTTTATTTTATTAATAAGAAAAGTTTTAAGTTTATTCAGTTCTTCATCAGAAGATAAGTCGACCTCATATACGCTAACTTCTATTCCATTGATCTTTTTTCTGACTTTTCTATTGAAAATAGGCATAGATTCCTTCAATCTCCATTCAATCCCATCGGTACTATATCTGTCTTAATCATGGTGTTTGTGTACCAGCAATATCGACAAAATGATAGCGCAAATTTATATCTAAAACGTTGTGAAGTGATGAGGCCGCCATTATTGCCCCCTTGATGTATAAACAAATTAGTATCCAAATCTGCATTACATCATTCATGTAGTTAAAATAATCATATCTAAAGTTATAAAAACCAGAGTGTTTGAAAAATTTATTTTTTGACTTTGAATTTTTCGCGAACCGCGTTTCCTTAAAATTTGAATATTATACAGAAAGATTAGTGAATATAATAGAATGTATGTTTGTCCTGGTAGCAGAATAAATGTAACTAAAAAATACAAATATGTCAAGAAAATTTTTCGTAAATTGTTACTGGTAATTTTTAGTTATTGTAAAAATATCTCGTTCCATGATTTGCCCCGCCTGCAATTCCATCCTTCAAATGGAATCCGAGCCGCAAGAGGGTGCATTAAAGAATTTTAATTTTTCTCCTGACTTTTTGGAATATTTCATTATTTTAGTAATTCCCGATACCGATTTCGACAAATTAAAGTCCATTTCCATTTTCTCAGCTTCGACAGTGCTCTCACCAAATTAAAACCGGGGAATGACCTGAATGA
>WJKD01000612.1 GCA_014729315.1 Promethearchaeota archaeon
ACAATAGACAGGGTAGCACCGTATGGGATTTAAATACCCACATTAGTGTTAACTATTCTCTAATTAATCTAAAAAATTATGAAATAGATTCTATCCCATTATATTCACAGCACGGCTGTCTTTACAGACAGTTAGAAGGGCGTACCTACATTAAACGGAATTATTTTATTTTTAAGAACAAATCAATGGGTTCTACTAACAATTTTGGCTGTTCCTTTTGCAGTCGTATCAACTCAGTATATTCACATATTAAAGCAGAAAATTACTTAAAGATGATTGACTCTCTAATTAATAATCTAAATGTGAAATATTTCCATGATCGTTCAGAGAGCTATACTCAGAATATTAGTTGGTTATCTGAAGTAAAGAGATTGAAATTAACGGACTACTTTTATGTAGATTATAAAATTGAATATTGTCTAGCAAGGGTCAATGAAATTAACGACTCAACAATTAAAATGTTAAAAGAAATTGGAATTAAAGGACTAGTACTTGGGTTAGAATCCGGTAGTGATATAATACTCAAGAACGTAAACAAGGGTATTACATGTGAACAAATATTAACCACTATTAAGAAAATAAAAGCTCATGGCCTAAATCTTTGGACATGTTTTATATTAGGACTTCCAGGAGAAACACAGAACAGTCTTTCAGAAACACGAAAAATGATGAATATTATAAAAAAAATTGATCCAGATGTAACAACTTCTATCCATCTGTTTCAGCCAATGCCAAATTCTTTCATCTGGAATAAAATGTTACTAAATTTTGGAGAAAAATATAAGCACCTGTCCTATTTTGATTTGGAAAAGATTCAATTTGATTATTTTCGATTATTTTTTAATTTCAATTACAAGCAATATATCACTTTTAGAAAAAAATTGGTATGTACTGCTAATGAATTAAACAATGAAAAATACGGTTTTTTAGGAGAAGGATGGTTGAGTGAAGAATTTAGATAGGTTATATCTAAGGATTCCCATGCCTTATCTTATGCTTTGTCAGGTTTATGAATCCGTTTTATGGAATCATATATTTTATAAATTACTCATAACCTTTAACTTTAAATTATTCAAAACAAGAAAAAAATTTCCCGTGCAAAACGAATCTATCCGAAATATTTCCGGATTTATCCGAAAAACTTCTCAAGATGCTTTTAATCATAAGTTAAAAACAATACCTTATGACTTATATTCAATGGTCTCATTTTTGCTATAACTTTTTGTTTACTATAAACTCCTGATTAAAACTTCAACGTTTTATTGGTTTTAATTCTTTTTCATATTGATGAATCATGAAAACTATTCTCATCATTGATGATCAATTGATGTATCTAAAATCTTTAGAGTTTGCTCTGAAGAAAAATTTCGCTGTATTAATAGCTTCGAACTATAATGAAGCTCTTGAGAAATTAAAAAATAATGTTGATATTGCATTAATTGACATCAGACTCGATGAGAGTGATGAGAGCAATATGGATGGTTTGAAGATTCTGGAATGGGTTAAGATAAACAAGCCGGAAATTGCAGTCTTTATGATGAGTGCTTATCGGGAGTTTAGTTATGCGGAACAATCATTGAATTTGGGTGCTAAACACTTTTTTAGAAAACCGATTGATGTGACGAATTTGGTAGCCATTCTGGAGGAAAAGGCATAGGATGCTAATACAATTATTAGCGAACGGAATTATTATGGGCTCGATTTATTCGCTTGTGGCACTCGGATTTGCTCTGGTGTATAACACAACCAGAATTTTTCACATCGCGTATGCAGCTATCTATATGTTTTCGTCGTATATGATTTTATCATTTTATAAAACATTACAGTTACCACTGTTATTGGCATTTTTATTAGCAATTGTTTTTACAATTGTGCTGAGCATATTAATCGAGAAAATTGTCTATCTGCCTTTAGCAAAAAGAAAAAGTTCATTGAATGTTGTTTTAATCAGCTCAATCGGTGTCATGATTGTTGTTGTCAATACCATCGCGATGTTTTATGGCAATGAAACACAAATCCTGAATCCAAATATCTCCAAATCTATCACTCTTGGAAGTATTATTCTGACTCATACCCAATTAGCTCAACTTTTTGTAAGCCTGTTTCTCATCGGTTTGTTTTTAATGTTTCTAAAATACAGCAAATTTGGTATTAAGACCAGAGCAATGAGGGATGATGATGTGCTTTGCACAGTGTTCGGAATGGATATTAATCGTATGCGTTTAAACTTGTTTGGTTTAAGCGCTTTTTTTGCAGCAGTCGGCAGCGGATTGGTTGCCTATGATGTCGGCATGGATCCGTATGTCGGAATGCCGATGCTATTGAACGCAGTTGTTGCCTTAATTATTGGAGGCGTGGGTAGATTTGAAGCTCCGATTTTAGGAGGATTTATCATCGGTTTTCTACAATCTTTGGCAGTCTGGGCGTTTTCTTCCAGATGGCAGGATGCCGTGACATTTTCGTTGTTAATTATTTTTCTATTGGTTAGACCACAAGGACTGCTGGGTGAAAAACAAAGAGTTGTTTAGTTTTTAATGTTCCAGGTTGCAAGTTCCAGGTTTTATCTGGAATCTTGTTTTAGCCTGCAACCTCTAACTTGCAACTTGTTTTAAAAGAATTGAAATCTTGATAATAAAAATTATAAAATACGCAATAAAATGAATTATATACTCCACATCATCATCATGATAAATATCTACATCATTCTGACTGTTAGCACAAACTTGTTAGTCGGGATGACAAATTTATTATCAATCGGACAGGCAGCGTTTTATGGTATCGGCGCTTATGTAGCAGTATTCTGTCTGATGGTTTTAAAGCTGCCGCTTATTCCAACGATCCTTTTAGTGATGTTGGCGACTGCTTTATTCAGCATGGTTGTGGCTTACCCTTCTTTGCGCTTGAAAGGTGATTACTTCGTATTGGCTACGCTTGGATTCCAATTGATTGTTTTTACCATTCTATATAACTGGGTACCTGTAACACGAGGCCCTTATGGCATTCCCGGAATTCCAGCTCCAAGATTGTTCGGAATGATTGAAATATCAGGACTGCTTCCTTTTATTATTCTAAGTACAATTTTAATGTTGATTATTGTTTTTATTTTTTATAAATTGGTACACTCTCCATTTGGCAGAATTCTTAAAGGATTGCGGGACGACGAGATCGCTGTCTTATCTCTGGGGAGAAACGTCACTGCATTCAAAATATGGGCGTTTGTTATTTCCAGCGCATTTATTGGGATTGCAGGAATTATATATGCAACTTATGTCAGCTACATCGATCCAACCAGCTTTAATCTGGATGAAGCGATCTTCATCCTTGCTGCTGTATTAATAGGAGGCACGGGAAATACACGTGGTCCTGTAGTGGGCGCCATTTTTGTTGTGGTTTTACCCGAGCTACTTAGATTTGTTGGTTTTCCGGATAGCATAGCCGCTAATCTGCGGCAGATAGTATATGGCTTAACCTTGATTGTTCTTATGATGTACCGTCCCCAGGGATTGGCGGGCGAGTACAGATTACAATGATAAGTTGCATGTTTCATGTTTCAAGTTCCAGCTTTTAGGCTTTCAAATTGTAACTTGCAACCTGCAACTTGGAACATATAAAATACTATACAAAAAGTCAACCAATTCTTATCTGTGAATTAATGTGACGAGATGAACGACATAATCCTTCAAATAAACGCTATTAAAAAAAGTTTCGTACGTAATATCATTAACGTACGAGGCGAACAGGAGGATGAGCGCTTTTATATCATCGATGATCTGGACTTATTTATTCCGAGAGGAAAAATAACGGCTTTAATTGGTGGCAATGGCGCTGGAAAAACCACGCTGTTTAATATTGTTTCCAGACTCACGGAAGCAGAGTCCGGAGATGTAATATTTCAAACGAATGGTAATCCTCTTTCTCTATTGAAAATGCCACCGTTTAAAATTTCCCGATTGGGAATTGGCAGACTCTTTCAGGACGATCATATCATTGCCAATATGAGTGTCCTTGATAATATGCTTTTAGC
>WJKD01000056.1 GCA_014729315.1 Promethearchaeota archaeon
ATTTCGGCTTGCTTTTCAGTCAATTTGCTTTTTTTTCTGATCTGCTCGATCTCGATAAATTCCAGAAAGTCAGCAAGCAATTTTTTATCGACCGAATCTTCGTTGAATCGAACAATGATATCGTTGTTTTCAAAAGCGATTGTATACATCTTTTATCCCTTAAAGTTATCATTCACCATTACAATTTAAGATTATTTTCCATTTAAATCAAGTATTTTTTAGGACTGTATAGAAGCCGGAATAGCGCAATCAGCGGCATTTAAAGAGGATCAAGCTGAAGAAGGGGAGTACTTTCGTACTTTGGTAGTTACAAATTCACCACGCCGTTTACTTTGCGTCGACGCGAAAAATTTAAATTGGATAAATATAGCATACTAATTTTGAAAAGTCGATAGAAAAGTGTGGGAAATGGGTTTGGGGATGGTTGTGGCAGAGGGGGGAGCTGTTTTATTGTTGGGGTGAGTTGTTATTATGAAAGTAAAGTCCAGGCAGCCTAAATAGGTGATTCGATGCATCCTATATTACTATCATGCTAATTTAAATTGAGGTAATCCTTCACTACTCATGTACGTTATTGTGCTATTCTCAAACGAGCAATGTGGACATATAATGAAGAAACCATCTTCTGTATGTTTTGATTTAATTTTTGAATCGGAAGATATAGCCATATGCCCTTTGTTATCTAGAAGTACCGAATCAATCATTTCTTTACCACAATTTCTGCATTTGTTATTTTCCATATTCTATTCCTCTTCTATTAGATCCAAAGGTTTCATGGTTATTTTTTACAACTCATGTTATTTATCATTTTAGAAAATGATTTAATCTGATTATTCCAGGTGGAGATCATATCATCGAAATCTTTAATTAGGGCGTCACATATATTATCAATTTCATCGATATCAAATACTATCAAGTTATGGTAAACACAATGTTTATAAACTCCATTTGCTCCCGTTGAGTATTTATTATTTAATTCTAATCGTTGTGAAATTTCAAACAAATTTTTATTCATCATCCCATTTTTATCAACGCTATTGTTTAAATAATCCATTATATAATAATAAATAAAGTAATTGACTGATAATGCAATCAGTTTTATATTTGCGTTATTATAAAAGGGAGAGGATCTTATTTCTTCTAAAATAATTTCTAATCCAAAATTTGGGATAGTATCGAATAATTTGTATCCAGATGATTTCAACAATTTAATCAAGTGTTTTCTGAAATGATTTTCAAGTACTTGATTTTCGGATTTTATTTGTAGCATTATGGACATACTAAACTCTTAGAATGTTTCGAGAAAATTGAAATACAAATATTGTCGTCTACATTACACATAATTTCCCCTGTTTGAATTCAGGCATTGAATTGAAATATATGAGTAAATTTTACTTTTATTTATTACTCTTAATAAGCTGAAAGACTTTCTTCCTTAAAGACCAAACAAATTAATACAATTAAATTTTTAATTCGTCATCAAAAATATATTTGTTTAACTTATTAAAAACAATTTCTGATTTTACTTCATTTCCACAACAAGTTGGCTCAGATGCAATTGTAATAATACCAGCTTTTTCTATAAGTTTTCTAACAAACTTTTTTCCTGTCCAGCCATTGGTTGTATAATACTCTGATTCTTTTAGATATCTGTCATCAAACACTTCATCTGGCCAAGGAAACAAATACTCTTCCCATTGAACAATAAAAGCATCCAAATCGAAATCTAGAATTATTCTTTTAGTATTCTTATAGAAATTAAAACATTGCATTTCTGGAGAGAACTTCCAATTAAGTATTTTCCACATTGATTCTAACTCAGTCGATCTCGCAGTATCACTTAAATCTCCTTGATAGTGTAATAAATTGCCAGGATGTGAATGTTTAATGATAATTTTATGTTTAATATTATTGTTATCAATATAAATATCATCAGGGAAAGAAGAAAAATGACTATTAACTCCAAATATAACAACGTCATCAATTAATCCTAATTCTATTCCAGTTAAAAGCCAATCATCATCATTTTTTTTCAGATCATTCATACAAAAATCAATAAGTGTATCTAAATTCAATCCGTTTTGCAGAATATTTGTAATTTTTGTCATATCTTCCACTTTAATATTATCTGGATGATAATCAAAAAATACTAATGTGCTCGGTTTTGGTAAATATTTAAGATTTTGAGCATGAAATATAATTGGCAATATATATCTATGATCTCTATGGATAAATATTTTATGGTTACTATATGAGACTTCTTTTAATTCATCCAATTTCTTTAGTCTAGTAAGGGGCATTTATTTTCCTTTTTTTAACATTAATTATTGCATTTTTAGCGCAATAGACATTTACCCATTGGTTAGTAATGCACATTACCCCAAATGAAAGCAGAAGAAACTCGACTTTGAATTCAGAACTGACCCAAACTCCATTGTTCACTTTCCTATTAAATGAGCAATTAAAAATCCCGATGAATATTAGCGAATAAAAACCAACGAATTAAACGTGACAAATCCACAGGCATCGTGATATTGAATTATTCAATTCTATATTTACTAAAGTAGAAATCTAAATTAATTTTCAAATCAATGTATTAAGAATCGCCTTGCCTCCCCATTTTAATTGTAAATACTAATGATAGCAGATACCATATAACATACCCACATAATAAGTATTTATCCCAAAAACTGCCATATCTATCTAAATTAAAATATTCCTTGGACAAAATGTTAGTAATTTGCAACAAGTTAGAACCAATACCCAAGAAGATTACAATCACTACAAAGTAACCAATCACATAGTTGAGGAAAACAAAACCACCAAATAATTTCCAAAATTCATCTTTGTGTACGCATGAGAAATAAATAATTGGTATTGCAAGCGCACTTGTTGCTAAACAAAAGATTAACCATTCAGATCCTACAACAGGGGAGTCTTTCCAAAATGGACTCATATTTTTATTCCGTTGTTCTGCATTCAATAGTTGTTAGCGGTATTTGCTGTTCATCAAACTAAGGATTTTTAAAATCTACTTAATGCAATGTTCAGCGCTGACATAGTACTAACCACCAAAACACCGAAAAACTCGATATTTATGTACAGGAAAACAGTCTGTATATAGATAAAAATCTAACTTATTCCAAATTGCCGGAAGCAATTCATAACAATTTTTGATATAGCGAATAGATAAGAAAAAATAACGAATAAAATGAAAAATGTCAATAAAAAATATTGCGAAAATATACAGTGCAATTTTGAAGAAACAATTTTGTATTTGGTCAATTTTTATCCCACCACATTACATTAATCTTGACATTTATCCTCGAATTGTTTATTATTAAATCTTAACATTTCAGGAGGGAGAGATGGATTTTGATTATGTAGTTATCGGGTCCGGTTTCGGTGGCAGCGTGGCTGCGCTGCGGCTGGTGGAGAAAGGGTACCGGGTGTGCGTTGTGGAGTGCGGGAAGCGGTTTCGGGCGCAGGACTTTGCTGTAACGAGCTGGAATCTGAGAAAGTTTTTATGGGCGCCGCAGCTTTTTTGTTACGGGATTCAGCGGCTGTATCTGCTGAATGATGTGCTGATTTTAGGCGGCAGCGGCGTTGGCGGCGGGAGTCTGGTTTACGGGAATACGCTGCTGAAGCCGCCGCAGTCGTTCTTTACTGATCCGGCGTGGAGCGGGCTGGAGAACGACTGGGAGCAGGAACTGCTGCCGTTTTACGAGACTGCAAAGA
>WJKD01000613.1 GCA_014729315.1 Promethearchaeota archaeon
GTTGGAAAAATGTAGCGGCAATCAGAAATTAGCGTCTCAGAAGCTTGGCATCTCAACGACCACGCTGTGGCGCAAACTCGGAAAATACGAAATCGATGTAAACAGGACTAAGACATTTTAATAACCATTTCATTTTGAAATACAACACCTGTTTCAATCTGAAATAATTAACCTGATTTTTCAATTACCATTTTTTAGCTGCCACAATTAAATTATCTATTTATTTATTTATTTTTAATAAGTTATGAATATTTGCTTTTTTGATTAATTAATTTTATTGTATTTGGCACGTTAATTGTATAACAAGGGACTATAAACAAAGAAAATTAAACTTTATTCATCAGAATAAATAATTAAATTTAATCGGTTATGCAATTAGCGAAAAGAATTTTATGAAGCGTATATTAATCGTCGATGACGAAAAAAATGTTAGTATTTCTCTCAGTATTGGATTAAAGCGACAGGGCTTTGATGTGGAAACAGCACTTAACGGACAGGAAGCCTTGTTGAAAATGCGGGAGGCAATCTTTGATTGTTTGCTAACAGATGTTCGGATGCCAAAAGTAAATGGCATAGAATTAACCCGGATAACGAATCAAATTTATCCCAGCATTCATATCATTCTGATGTCTGCGTATGATTTTAATGAAATAGTAGAACAGAACGAGGATTTGAATAAATTTCCCAAACTATCAAAACCATTCGATATACTGGAAGTCGTCAATCTGATCAACAGGCAGCATTCGGATGAGGAAGAAATTGGCTACAAAAGTGTAAGAACAAGAGGATATGCATAACGAGAACGTAACTTTCGAATAAGAAGGAGGGGATCAGAAAAGAGAGCTCAAGAAAGATGACAAAAATAATTAATAAACAAACTAACAAATTTATTATCTTCTAATTTCTAAGGAGGAAGCCCTATGGGACAACAACAATTGTTATTGCTGGTTCTTGGCGCGATAATCGTCGGCACTGCTATCGTTGTAGGCGTCAACATGTTCAGTGAAAGCGCAGTTAGCGCTAACAGAGATGCTGTAGTTCAGGACTGTATGACTCTTGCAACAAGGGCTCAACAGTGGTATCGTACTCCTGCTATCCTTGGTGGTGGCGGTCGTTCCTTTTCTGGTATTACTCCAGACGTGATACGATTCCCAGAGCAAAATGAAAATGGGTCATATTCAATAAGCGGCGATTTAAATACTTGTACAATTATCGGCACAGGATTGGAACCACAAGCAAATCCTGGAGTAGCAACAATTTCAATTACCCCTGATAGTATTTTCGCACCGACATGGGGCGGTGGCTGGGTAGTAAATTGATATACATAAACCGAGAGGGCAGTCAGGTATCCTGATTGCCCTTTTTGCACAATGGAAAATTATTTATGCCTGAATATCGTTACATTGGACTCAGTTTAGCCGGAAAACCGGTTCAGGGAACCCTGTATGCGGAGAATCGCTGGGATTTAAAGAAAAAATTACAAGATATTATCAAAGAACACCGCGTTAACATCAACAAAATCGAAAAAAAAGTTACATTTGAATACAAGGTTCGTAAAGGTTTGGATAAACCCATATCCGGTGAGCAGCGCGCCTTCAGCCAGGCTGAAGTACAACGCGCACTATTGAATATGGGATTCCAGATCGTTTCGATCCGTAAAAAGCTGTTTGATTTCAGACCCAAAATTCCAACCCTGGATATCGTTATTTTTGTGCGCCTGTGTGCCGATCTGCTCAGAGAAAAATTTCCATATGATGAAATTCTTCTGCACCTGGCAAATGATACATCGAACCGGACGTTGAAAGAAACGATCCGAGAAATTCACAAAGACCTGAAAATGGGTAAAGAGGGATTTCAGGTTTATGGCAGGCACGCCAAAGTGCTGGGAAAATTCACAGTGCACATGTTGAGCATCGCGTCCACCAGTGGTAATATGGAGCAGGTTTACGAAAGCACTGCCAAATACCTGCAGCGGGATGCGGATTTCAAAAAAAGCATCCGCAGCGCGCTTTTCATGCCGGTGATCGTTCTGGTGGCGATTATCGCGACATTCATTTTCTATATCATGTACATTTTCCCGCAAATGACTGGCATGATAGCCAAATATGATATCGCAATTCCCCCAATGACTAAATATTGCATGGGATTGAGTACATTTTTGCAGAATAATATTATTACGCTGATAATTGGCTTTACGATACCAGTGTTATTATTAATGCAATATTTTAGAACCCCAAAAGGAAGTATTCTGTTCGATCGAATAATGATCTCTCTGCCGGTGATCGGGCAGCTTTTGCACAAATCGAGCATCGAGATTTTCGCCAGGGTCTTTCATGCGCTGTACAGCGGCTCCGGCGAAAATATCAATGTGATAAAAACTGCAGCAAGCGCCTGCAGAAATTCTTACATGGAAATGAAAATCAACGAGATTGTTATTCCAACAATGTTAAGGGAGGGTAAGTCATTCACCGAATGTCTGGAAAAAACCGATGTATTTCCACAAAACGCAATTCACCGCTTTCGTTCGGGTGAGGAATCCGGTACACTGCGGAAATCGGCGCTGCAATTGGCTGATTACTATGAAAAAGAAACCACGCATAAAATGTCACGTGTAGTCGACTTCATCAATCTGATTGTTTCGATGTTAGTGACTGTTTTAATTCTCGTACTGACGCTGATTTCTTCGGAAATAGGAATGGTATCGCCAACATCCGGTCCAAGCGGTAATTTTTGAGACATTGCACCAATAAACCGATTAAGGAATTCGTGATATGGCAATTACATACAATCGAATTATTGACAATTTGATACAAAGAAAAATTGTGTCTGATGA
>WJKD01000614.1 GCA_014729315.1 Promethearchaeota archaeon
AATTCGACGGATCGGGTTTTTTTATTGATTTCTTTTACATTCAACTCAGAGATGTGTCTATCCATAAATTTTTATACTTATACAAATTCTATATTGTTCGTGATCTATGACGCTAACTATTACCAATCCTTGTATCGCAATACTTTAAGATTATTAAATACATAAAACTAATGATATTTATTATTATTATTATAATCTCTATATATTTCTTGATTGTTCTTGAATTTCAAAAAAAAATAAATAATAAGGTGAACACCTATATCTAAAATGAAAATAGCCTGCGTTCAATATTCTTATAAACCAATCCAAAAATTCTTCGATTTTGAGAAAAATATCGAAGATTTGATCAAAAAATCGGAAGATTCCCATTTTGTATTGTTTCCTGAGAACTTTACCTTTGAACTTCATTTTATAAATCCCGATGTCCCAATGAATAAAGTATACGAATATACTGAAGATTACAATCTCCTTTTTTCAAGATTAGCAGAAAATTATGATAAATACATTGTCGCGGGATCGCATACTACAGTCAGAGGCGATTCTCTGTATAATACATGTACGATATTCTGCCCCGATGGAACAAGATTTCAGCACGATAAAACTCATCTGTTCCCTTTAGAAATTAGAATGGGAATAACACCTGGTAATAAACTGGAAATATTTGAAAGCCCTTTTGGAAAAATAGGAATCTCTATTTGTTACGAAACGGAATTTCCAGAAGTAGTGCGAACCTTAGTCTTAAAAGGGGCTGAGGTGATTTTTTGTCCTTCTTATACGATCGGCGAACACGCTTTCTGGAGAGTAAGACACTGCTGTCAAGCAAGAGCTATTGAAAATCAGATTTACGTAGCGCATTCGTGCATGGTGGGGCCTGCCCCAATCCCAACGATGAGCGGATACGGCAGGGCGTCGATACTAAGTCCTTGTGAATCTCCATGGCCTTTAAACGGAGTGATAGGGGAAGCGGAAACGAATAGAGAACAAGTCGTAATAGCCGATGTCGACTTAAAATTGCTCCGCAAAAAGAGAAAAAGAAGCGCGGCACCAACCTTAAAAGACCGACGACCTGAAATTTACGAAGTAAAATAAAATAATCACCAATAACACTATATTTTCTTATCTTTATTTTTTCTAGGGTGTTAGAAACAGTTTTAATAAATATTTTAAACACCATAGAAGTCTTAAAACAGATTTTGGTAAAAAATGGCTGTTGTTAATAGTAAATTATATCGTTATTCGATTAAATTTTTATAATTAAATGAAAGGAAAATACTAATTTTTAAAAACCAAACCTTTAAATATATCCTTTAATTTGTTGTTAATGAATAATTGTAAAGAAATGATTGACAAGACCAAGAATATTGTGGGGTGAGAAAATTGACAGAAGTAAAAGATAAAGAAAAGGTAGATATCACAGAAACTAAAGTAAAAGATGCCGAATCAAAAGCTAAATCAAGCGAATTGGATATTCGTAAAAGAACTCCAGTTGCACCTTTTAGAAGTTTAGATCGCTTCTTTAACCGCTTATCGAGAGTATTCGACAATTTTTGGACTCCTTCCAGGATGTTTGATTTCGAGCCAATGTCTTTAAGCGTTTTTGAGGAAGAACCATTTTTTAGAACGCCTTTAGCTAATATCAAAGATCTTGAGAATAAGTTCGAAATTTCCGCCGAATTACCAGGTCTGGATAAGAAAGATTTAGAAATTCTCGTTCACGACGGAATTCTGGAGATCAAAGGAGAGAAAAAAGTAGAACACGAAGAGGAAGACGAAGGATACGTACGCAGAGAGTATAGAACCTCGAGCTACCATCGGACATTTGACTTGCCTGAAAATATTGACGAGGACAGAATCGATGCTATCTTCGATAACGGTATATTGACTTTAGATCTTCCCAAAAAGGAAGTAGAAGAAAAAGAAAAGAAGAAAATAGATGTTAAATAACCAACCTTTTCTTTTTTTATTTATTTAGTGTATATCATTACTAATATTGTGTTTATTAAGCTAAGCTTTAATTTTATATTTTAAATTCTTAATCAACTTTATTTAACATTATTGTAAAAACGATGCAAAGATTTAAATAGGAATTTTTTCATTTTTAGAAAGGAAAAGTTATATGTTTTTTTCTTGAAATTTTAACTTCTTTTTTTTTTTTAAACATGGTTAAGGGTTGAGGATTGTTGTTC
>WJKD01000057.1 GCA_014729315.1 Promethearchaeota archaeon
ATCCAGAAACTGTCATCATTGCCGCTTCCGTTCACATCCACTTCTGCAAAGACATAAACCGTGCTCACACCGGCAGGAACAGAGAATGTATAATCCACCCGATAATCTTCCGGCGGGCTCGAAATATCACTGATTTCCGCCTCCAGACAACTGGATCCATCATTGGTCAGGATATTCCAGCCGGCATTCGGTAATCCGCTGCCGTCTTCGGCTTCCAACTCTGCTAAAACAGATCCGCCAGCCGGCGCGGTCACGTTTAACGTAACGGCTACCGGCACCGGACTATTTGATGCCGCCGGATCCTCAATTTCAATATCTGTCGAATAAGTCCCAACATCCAGTCCTGCAATATCCACAGAAACATTCACAGCATCCCCATCTCCGCCGGATGTATTTGATAAAGAAAGCCAGCTCACATTCGGATTTTCGGCGGCAGTCCATGCTAATGTACCTCCGCCTGAATTCGTGACAGTGATAGACTGAAACGGGGGATTGGATTCGTTTTGGGTGGCGGAGAAGGTGAGCGCGGTAGGCGTTGCCGTAATATAAGGCTCATCCCCAAAAACCTGAACATTCACACTGCGGGTAACGCCGCTTGCCGACACTTCAAGTGTGTATGTACCTGCTGGCACAAGAGAGCCGCCATTATCCGTCAAATCCCAGGTCCCGGAAATATTCGCGCCAAATTCGGTTGTCACATCATTTTTTAAAACTTTGACGACAGCGCCGCTTGAATTTTTGATGTTTTCGGTGACATTGGTGGTTTTAATGAGGGTGTAGCTGTAATTGCATTCAGTGGTCGCAGGGCTACCTGCTTGTAGATTGACAATGTCGTATTTCTTCACTTTTTCATTGATAGACCAGTTAGAAGATGCATTGTTTACACCCACATTTGCGCCAGAAGTTAAACAGGTGGGATTGTATTCAGAATCTGAAGCAATATATTCACAGGGAGCTTTCAATTTGTGAATATAATCAAGACCATCATCCGCAACATAAATTTCACTACCATCGACGGCGACATCTGTGAGATGGGCTCCTGATGAAAAATCACTCGTAATCCAGGTGGACGTTGCTAAATTCACATAGACGATGCGGTCATTCCCGGTATCTGCAATGATAATTTCATCACTACTAATGACTGCGACTGCTTCAGGACTGCTAAACTGCCAATCTCCGGAGCCACTGCCTGCACCGATGGGATCAGAGACACTCCCGGAGGATGACATTTTCACAACACGATTATTGCCCTTATCCGCGATCCATACGGAGCCGTCCGTACCCATTGCCAGTTTCCCCGGGTGATTGAAGCCGCCGTACGTATCGGATGAAAGGATATCCCCTGAAGAATCGTAGGTTAATTTGACGATACGATTGTTGTTAGTATCGCTTATATAAATCGTTGAATTATCCATAACAACACCTTGCGGTGAATTAAAGGTGACTTCACCGGGTTGTAATCCATATTGTTTTAAATACGCTGCATCTTTATTATTGTAAGCCAATATCTGAACAACATCGCCATACCCGTACACCAGACGATTCAGAGTCGCATCCACACAACACGCATAAAGAACGCTACCGACTGTGATAAGTTCACCATCTTTTGGAACTTCAAACAGAATGTCCCCCAGATCATCCTGATAAAAGTTCCAGCTATTCGCCTCGCTTTTATCAAAATGCATGGAAGTAGACAATACATTTGCCGGGACGATCGTTATCTGTGCACATAATTTATTACTTAAAACTAAAAAGGCGAGAATGAAGAATGCAAAAAGTACTTTTTTCATTATTTCACGCATTGTTGTCCTCCGGGTTTGGATTTAAACAAAAAATTCATTCATTACGAAGAATTTGATATTGAAAACATCTGTCAACTTTAATAATAATTATACTACATACCTCCATGCCATAAAGCTAGCTCGTTTCATTTGTAACCTTATTATAAATAAATTTTTACAAAGTGATACAAAATAATAACCCTTAAAATCTGTGGTTCTTTACTGAATCTCTGTGAAAATTTGACTGATAAATATTTCTCCATCTTTTACATAGGCTAATTTTTTTCCATCAGTAGAAGACCAAGATGGATATTTACCTTCAGATATAACTAATTCAGATTTTAGATGTTGCGGAGAGATTATATAAATATCGCCCCCGCTTTCTACTGCAATATGATCTCCAAAAATAGGATCCTTCACAGACCATGAGGGATTAGAAAAATTGCCTGGAATAAAATCTAATTCAACTAATTTGGTGGAATCAAATGTAAATATTTTCAATCCATATTTGGTACAGCATGCTATCTGATGTCCTGAAGGAGCCCAAGTCGGCTCAGTTAGTTCTTCTTCTATGTTTTGTGTCAAATTTACAACAGTTTTTGATTTAAGCGATGTGCAGTAAATGTCCTGACCATTATCAAAGATAATCATTTCGTTATCAAATGACACTTCTGGATTATACTGATTCTCTGGAAAATTTCTTAATAGGTAATCAGAATTCTCTCCTGTTTCTTTGATTATTAGTATCTTCCCTTTTCTTTCGAAAATTATCTGATGCCCCAACCAATCAGGATGAGAATCGTCATTGTTTGACCCAACGTTTGTCAATCTAGTAACTTGACCATTTACGGAATTTGTGCTGAATATTATGTTTTGGAAGTAAGGTTTTATCAGAAGGATATCTGCGCTATTGCTTGTCCATATTGGATAGAATAAATCATCACAATTCAGTTTTACTGCTTGATTAACATCTACACTAAATATCCAAATATCATCGTAGTTGTTGTAAATTACAATTTTCAAACCATCAGGAGACCACTGAGGATTATAAGCGTATCCTTCAACAGTACTAATTAAAACTGGCAATGTTTTTTTTATTGATCGACGATAAATATCTGTTTCATTATTATCTCTGTCATATATTAAATAAGTGATTTGTGTTCCATCAGGAGACCAAGCTGGATCATATAACGAAACACCATATCGTGAAGCAAAATCTGTTATCGATTTATCTTCCAGCGAAAGTATTTGGATTTTATCCCTCCCCCATGTATTAAGTTTCCGAAATATCATAGCCATTTTCGTTCCATCAGGCGAAAAACTAGGATTCCAATAATAAGCGTCTTCGTCGAGAACAATAGGCATTTCTTTACCAGTTTTTAATTCAACTATAAATATTTTTTTACAATCTTTGTATAAATTGCCTTCTCGTGCATCGAAAGCGACTAAAGTGCCATCTTTTGACCAACATGGATTTGCTACTTCATAGTACTCACTTGAAATTTTTTCTTCTGTGCTATCAAGAATTGAATATATCCAAATGCTACTGCTTTCTGATTTATGATATGCTAGTTTTAAACCGTCAGGAGATAGTGTTGGCTCTTTGCACTCTGATGGAATTGAAAAAGTAATCTCCATATTGTCACCTTTTAATGAATATCTAATAAATTTTGATCCAATTCTTTGCCTCCCTGTAAATGCTATTCTCAAATCATCTGAGGACCATGAAGGATAGCTCTGATCGTAAAAATAGGTGGTAGCCCTTCCTACATCAAAGTCTATTTGCGATTCAATTTCAGATTGTAAACTATAATCGCAAGTTAAATATAATAGAGATAAGAGAATAGCTAGTAAAAAGTTTAATTTCTTTTCGATGCATGACTTTTGGCTATTTAACATTGGTCTCCTTACTTCATAAAAATTAATTTCTTACTATCCTTAAATTTAGGCGTAGTAATACAATAGATGTATATACCATTCGACAATATCTCATGATTGTTACTTATTCCATCCCAGACGAAGGAATGTCTTCCTGGTGGTAATTGATCATTAACCAGGGTTTTTATTTTCTGTCCAACTATATTATATATCGACAATTCCACATGCAGATAATTGGGAAGATCAAACTCAATTTTAGTATGAGGATTGCATGGATTTGGAAAATTTTGGTGTAAAATGAATCTTTCTGGTATGGGATTCGTTAGCTCATCTACTTCAGGCAGCCAATTGTTGTTCCACTCTTCATGTTCTTTTTCGATCCAAAAAAGACCCCGTTCGCCCCAAATTATTTCATTTTCACCTGAAAAACCAGTTATTTTTAAGATCAGCATCGCTAAATGTCCATTTTCAATATCGTAGCTTTCTCCATATTCACATCCTTTTGGATAATAATTACCGTCATCATTACCCTGGTTTTTATTAGTAATTATATGCTGAAATTTCGAATCTAACGGAAAATCCAAAATAATGCCAGATGGGTAATAGTTATTAATACAGGAGTAATATGTATTTAATTTATCATTACTGTAAAAATCTTGGTCCCCGCCACTATCAAAACCAACAAACTCTTGTGTTTCTTTTGTTCCACCACCCCAATCGATCTTAAATTTAATTTTATCAATTGGTTTAAGGTCACAATATTCAATTTTGAGGTAACGATTGACGTCAAATC
>WJKD01000615.1 GCA_014729315.1 Promethearchaeota archaeon
ACGACCGTGGAAATCTTAGGTGAATGGTGTAGACTATGGAATTCTTATCTTCCTGGTCTTTTTGAGTATTTTAAATTTCCAAAAGCCGTGAAAACAAACCTCGACGTGGAAAAAGCGTTTAGTGTGGAAAAACAGGCCATCTTTAGTAGAGTAGCGAAGGCAAACGTCTGGCGGATGGTTGCCACGCGAGGAGAAGATTATCTGCGGATTAAACATTGCGAGCTGGACGAGCTGGCATCGGATATCGTTTTATTATATTCTGAAGAAATAATAAGACAGCTAAGACAATATCTTAGCGCTGCTATAAAGGAAGTAAGTGCTATTGGTCGCGCAAGAAGCAAGCAGTACAAGGATTTTGATGTGGACGTGAATAAGTACCTTCGACAAAAAATAAAAAAAGGAGAGGCGGCAATTTAGTCGGAGGTGAGATTAATTTGCTACCTCATAAAAAAAAATAGAAAACAATTAATTAAATTACTTATTTTATCCTTTTTCGTTTAAAGTAGACTAATATAATAGCGCTGATACTTACTATGCAGAGGATTAGACTGAAATCGCCGTAAGGGATAATTGATGTTGCGTCATCGTCGTCGTCGTCATCATCGTCGTCTGCCGCTGGAGCTGTCGGAGCTGAGGAATATAATACCATCCGAAGAAGGGTATCCGTGCTATTAAAAGTCTTGATTTCTGTGGCAATTCCTAAATCGTTGAAAGTAATGGAATTGTTAACCTCTATATCCGGTTTGTCTGGCGCTGTAGTATTGAATGTAAGCGTTTGACCTTCAGCCTCATATCCGGAATTATTCAATATCTCGGCGATCATGATCAAATTCAATGGTACAGGAACGAAAACGAGACGATGGGCTACTAAGACCTGTTCAGATCCGTTAAAATAGTCTGCGCTTCCATTGTAGGATATGTAATATTCTTCCTCGAGCACATGCCACGAACCGTCGTATGTAGCTGGAGTAACATTGACGATGGTAGAATCAACATTATCTATGGTATCTTCAAAAATGTCCGTAATCTGTATTCGAAATCGATTCCCTGCATGGAAAGGATTATGTGCTCCATAAATGTCGTCCCATACTGGATGGGCTACCGTTATATCGTAGACATAGCTGTCGCCTATCTCAACGGGTAGTTCTGTTACTAACTCCATTATGCCAACCGTGTCTGTTGCGTTCCATTGTTCGTATTTGATTAAGATACCTCCAACGCTGAAAGTTAATGTAGTATTAGCAGTTTTGGCTCCATCGACATCAGACGAGTTATAAAAAGTAATTGAATTCGTACTCTCTTCGATTTCATATCCGTTCTGATTCAAACTCTCTCCAATTAAGCTTAAATTTAAAGGAGTCGGGACGATATGAAAGGCATAACCTAAGTTTAGAGCTACTTGAGAAGCGTTAAGATAGTTTTGTGTAGAATTATAAGACATATAATAGTCATTGTCTGCTCCTTCCCACGTTTCATAAGGGTTACCACCTATTGAATAAGAGTATGTCCAATCAACTATCATAGCGTTAAAACCGTCTATTTCACCTGGAGCTATATTGTTTATAATTACTTGAATTTTGTCTCCCGCTCCATAACCAGCCTCTACCCATTCTCCGGTAGATTTTGTAATATTCCAAAGATATACATCATCGTTCTCTGAAGGAAAGTCAGAATTTCCAATCGTGGTTATTGCTGCGCTTTTATTTCCAAAAAAAGCTATAAATCCGGAAAAGAGGATAAAAAACGATATTAAAATCAATAATAGTGTTTTTTTTCTGTGCATTTCGTTTAAACCCCGAATTTAAATAAATTGATTATGTTCCTAAATTTTTGATTAAATTTCGATTAATGTTTATTGGAACAATTAGTTGTATCATAGAGTTTATTTAAATGTTATTCATTAAAATTTTAGTAAGACTTTAACCCGCATTTGACGAAAGATAAAAGATTTTTCGCTTTAAAAAATCTTTAGATGATTTAATTTAATTCCTTGTTATAATATAATAGAGTAAGTTCCATTCACACAAGGCTTATCTCAAGCTATTTCAATAAAATATCTATAAAATTTAGGTCTAAAAATTACATCTCTAACCCACAATTAAGGTTAAATGTATAATTTGTAGACAATAATTTTTTAAACGAACTAAAGTAATGCATCATTGGATGATAGATGCATCCGCAGAAAATCAATATGTAGAGGTTTAAAAAATGACCTTAGGAAAAATTCCTATTTTATTGGAAAAAATCAGTAAAGAAAATATCGACAAGCAGATTCTTCGAGCGGGTATTTTAGCCGAACTGGACGCCATCAATTTGTACGAACAAATGGCGGACATGACAGATAACAAACAACTTAAGATGGTTCTTTTAGATGTTGCGAAAGAAGAAAAGGAACATGTAGGAGAATTTCAATATTTACTCCTGAAATTAGATAAGCAACAAGTAGAAGAACTCGAAGATGGTAAGAAAGAAGTCCAAGAATTACTTGGAGAATAACTTTCCTTTTTCTTTTTTTTTAATTCTTACTGGTATTATTTTATTGATTAATTCCAATTATTTCTCTATAAATTAAGAATAAAAATTACAAGGGAGTTTGGAATTTCTCTAAAGAGGGTTGAGATTCGGTCTTCCCAATAGCTTTATATAACGATCTAACGAAAGATTTATGTTTTTCAAGGAAATTGTGATAGTTTAGATTCCGAGGTAAAACCGTAAGAAAAACTAAATCTCTGTTTAAGGATTTAATTAAAATGATATATCCGTCGTCTTTATCAAAATCTTCAACGCTGATGGAATAAACCTCTAATTCACTTTCGAAATTTCGTATTTCAATCCCATTTTTTACCATCGCAATTATAGAATTGTATAATGTATCAACTGATTGATGATATCTTTTCTCGTCAGCTATGCTTTCGTAATCTGAAATAAAAAAACACCCGTCCGACGAAAAGATTGTAG
>WJKD01000616.1 GCA_014729315.1 Promethearchaeota archaeon
AAACAAGCGATCGCCGGAGAAGAAGAGGAAGAAGAGGAATGGGAAGAGGAAGGTGCGATGGTTCCAATGGGAACGCAAGCCTTTACGATTCCTGGAGCTGGTGGAGCTGGTGGATTTAAGATTATTCTAAAGAACTGTAAAATCCACGCTGAAAGCTTGATCATTAAGCGCATCAAACCAAGACGAAAGAAGAAATAATCAATAAATTACTTATTTTTCATTTTTTATTTTTATTTTAAACATACTATCTTCATATTTTTTTACGATTCTAGAAAATCAAATTTGCTCTTTTTATTCTTAAATAGGCTTATCAAAATCAATTGAATAAGCTATTCGTATTGTCTTTAAAAATTAGAAATATGTCGTCCTTTCCCTCTTTAAATTCGAATAGAAAATTCAATGACACGATGAAAGACGAATATTTTACAAAAACCGCCTCTTCTAAACGCCGAGAATGTCTACGTTTTATACACGCGAGCGATATTCACCTCGGAAGTTATCAATTTCGTAATCAAATTCGATCAGACGACTTTCTACATGCGTTTAACCAAATTTTGGAATTTGCAATTTCTCGGCAGGTGGATTTTATCATTATGAGCGGTGATGTGTTTACTTCTTTAGAGATTCTTCCCGAAAAAATGATACGTATCATAAATTCCTTAGAGTCATTTAAAGAGAAAACGCAAGAAAAAATACCAATTATCTCTATTGAGGGAAATCACGACTTGCGTAAGCGAGCCAGAGGGATGAAAGTAAAAAGCGGGCAATCTTGGTTAAAAGTATTATCCAAATTGGGATTAATTGTGCTATTAGACACAAATATTCGGAAAGATAAGGGGGAACTCTTTCCATTATATGACTTTCATGCAAAATGTGGAGGACGAATTCAAATTAAAAACGCTATGATCTATGGCTCGAGATATCTTGGAAATGAACTTGAAGAGATGATCCCTCATATGAAAATGTCAATTAAAAAGAAAAAAGGTATATTTACCATCCTTATCCAGCATTTTGGGATCTTAGGTCAGATACAGAATATTCCTGGAGTTCCTTTAAGAAAGATTCTACCATTAAAACACCAAGTGGATTATCTTGCGTTAGGTCATTATCATCTTCAGTTTCGAATTGGTAATTGGATATTCAATCCCGGCTCGTCTGAATCAGCATCTTCTATCGATTCGACCCTTGATCGAGGTATATTCTTAGTAAAAGTGTATGGAAAAGAAAATTTTAGCAAAAAAGTCCAAAACATAAAATTACAAAATAGAAGATTTGTATGGAAGCAAATTGTATTAAAAAAACAGTTTCCAAATCAAGAAAATTTCCATAGATATATCTATAAAGAAATCGCTGAATTTTTACAAAAAACCGAGACGGTCAATTCTCTTAATCTAAAAGTGCCCATCTTGAACCTTGCACTAAAGGGTATAAAGCCAATGCATAGAGGAAGATTAAAAGTAAGGGCGTTACGGGAATTTTTATGCTGTCGTTTTCCAATAATAGATGTAAATATTTCTAAGAAATTTAATAATGGATTAACTACGATAGACAAATTTGCTTAGAGGTTGATAATTAGATAGAAAGTTATAAATTTCTCTAAAATAAGCAACTCTAATTTATATTTAGTGTTATTTATGAGATGTGTAAGTAATTAAGGTCGAAAATCTTCAAAATACGCAAAAATAAAAGCGAAAAGGAAATTAAATATAATAGCCGTTTTTATCTTCTCTAAATTTCTCTTTATCGTCGTCGTTATCTTCGTCTTCGTCCCCTAAGAACTTTTTTGCTAGTTGTTTTAGGATGTCTTCGGGATCAGCGTTCTGATCTAAGTCTTTAAAGTCTCTCGGATCAATTTTTATGATACCTCCTCGTTTGAACGGAATAACGCTTGACTTCATCTTTTCTTTCATTTTTTGTCTGTGTTTTTCTCGAGCGCTTAATTCTTTTTTCATTAATTCTTTTAATTCTTCGGCGACAAGCCGATCTAATTCGTCACACTCGAGGTCTAATAAAACTTCCATTCCGTAGGTTTTAGTAAGTCGGCTAATAGCTTTATCCCTTTTATATTCGGCAATTTGTTTAATTGATCGTAATTGTAGAATTCGCAAGATATTCAGCCAATTTAACTTAACTGCCCAGCTATGTTCGTTATTACTCATCTTTTTTGACGGTTCTAACCTCAATTTTTATAGTGTTTTTTAACAGAAAAACTTTATTTTTTCTGTCGCTGTGAAGAATACAAGAAAATGGTAATAAAAATTTAAGTGTTTTAGAATATAAAATTCAAAAGTCCGAATTAGAAAGCGATTTTCCATTTTTATTAGGTTTTAACAAATTCTCTAATATTTTTGATGACAAAATCTGGGTCATCGTGCATTATCCAATGAGAAGCTTTCGGATTTTTCTTAACCTTTAAATCCTCTACATATTCTGATAATCCATCAAGAACTCGAGGTGTAACGAATCTATCTTTTAATCCGTGCATTACTAAAGTTGGTACGTTTACATTTCCTGTAAGGCCCTCGTATGTTCTGTTTGCCCTATAATAATTTACTCCCGCTGTGATTGCACCTGGTTGGGACCAAGCTTCAACGTATTTTTGTTTATCTTCCTCCGAAAAGGCTTTTCTATTTTTCGCAGTGCCAAAGACAGCAAGTTTTAGAAGCTGATAATTATTTCTTAATAAATTTTTCTCTCCATTCGGTTTTAGAAATTCAAAAATGTAGCTACTTGCTTTTTTCTGAGTGTCGCTCGTTTTTAACTTATCTTGAAAAATTTTAGGATGAGGTGCGTTGAGGATGATAAGCTTATTAAGTAGTCCAGGATAGTTTTCTGCGAAAATCCACGAAATCACACCCCCCCAATCGTGTCCAACGAGCGTAAATTTCTCGATATTGAGTTTTTGACTTAATTTCTTGACATCGTCGATTAAATATTCTACTTGATATTCTTCAACATCATTAGGTTTATCAGATAAGTTATATCCTCTTAGATCTGGAACAATCAATCTGAACTCATCATTTAATCCATCAATTATCTTTTTCCAGCCATACCAGAAATCTGGAAACCCATGTAATAGAAAAATTGGCTCTCCTTGACCAGATATTATTGTGTGAATTTTAAGATCGTTAACAATAAAGAATTTTTCCTCAATATTTTGGAAATCACTTACCATTAGAAAGAACTCGCTAATATATCGCTTAGGTTATTGATAATAATTCCGACTAATTTAAAATATATATGCATTTTAATTATAAAAGAGTGAATTATAATAGGTGTGTGAGAAGAAAGGCAAAGAATAAAAAAAAATTGGATCCTAAGCTTTAATATCTCATCTTAAATTAGCATATTTAGTGGAGACTATAGAAAAGCAATATCAAAAAATCATAAATCTTTTTCCAAACGCTAAGACTGTGGAGAATTCAATTTATCATGTCCAAATCCCCCTCACAGAAACTGTGCTATTAGATATTAATTTTAAAAAATATCCAAAAAGGCCCAAAGTAATTCTCTTAAATGAAGAAGGCAACAAATTTAAAGATATTGACGCTCACATTGAAAAATTGAAGAAGTGGAAAAAAAAAACAGCGCCTTCCATATCAGAGCTAATTAAAGAGATCTTAGGATTCGTCGCATCTCTAAAATCTAATACGATTATCATTAAAAAAGAATTAATCAAGGGTATTTTGGCTTTATGCAGAAATCAGCATCCCAGAGAAATTTTGGGATTATTACGAGTTAAAAACGGAGTGGTCTCAGAATTTATTTTACCTCCAGGGGCAACCACATCGAATACATCAGGAATTTTTTTTCCAAGTCGAATCCCCCTCGACTCTACGATTCAAGGGACCATTCATTCCCATCCTTCTGGAAATCCTTATCCTTCTACCACGGATTTAAATAATGTATTTAAAAACAAAAGAATTAATATTATTGTTGCCTATCCCTACAGCAATTTATCGTGTATTAAGGGATTTGATAGAACAGGTAAAGAGATCCCAGTAGAGGTCAAGAAGAGTGAAACGATTCAATAAAGATCGGCCCCTAATTGTAATTTGAAATACATCTGAAGCTTAATTATTAAACTTTAATACCTTTTCTTCTAATAACTGTCTTGTATTTATCTCGCCAACCATCAACGATTTTATTAAGGGAATTTATTGTTTCTTCTCTTACGATTTGATAATAATCCTTAAGAAAATTTAATAAAAAGGGAGCCGAATCGCTAAGCCTTAATTCTCCAATCACTTTAATTAAACCGCATTTTAGGTAGGCTATTTGGAGGCTATCTCTTTCTTTTTCTAATTGGGTAAGATAATTCATTGATAATTCGTTTAACTGTTTGTTTGTTAAGATTTTTTTTAAGGCTCTAAAACTAATCTCCCATAGCAAAAGATTGTTTAATTTAAGATTTTGCATAATTTTGGGAACAGCCTTCTTATTTTTGAGAACGCCTAGAGTTCTAATAGCTTGTAATTTTAATCCATTATTTGAGGACTCCAGCATTTCTATTAGATCTTTTTCTGCCGAATTTTCTCGAAGAAATCCGATAGCTTCGGTAGCTTCTGATTTGATCTGTTCGTCGCCTTCCCGCACAGCTTTTTTAAGATATTCAATCACTATTTCTCTAAATTCTACGCGAGAACCAAGTGCAATCAATAATCTCAAGGCTGTTAATTTTACTTCATTCTTTTCCTCGTGATCTAACACCCATAACAACGGTTTAATTGCCTTTTTCTTATTATAATTAAAAGCAAGGAGCTTTGCTGCTTCCATCCTCACTTGCGAATCTTTATCTGAAATGAAATAATTTTCTATTTCTTCAAAATGATTATCATCCCGTAATTGGTTTAAGATCTCTAGAATTCTTAGTCTGGTTTTTACGGTGTCAGCTACGGAATAAAGATCGTGGAGCTTTAAGATAACTTGATTCTTTCCTATTTTTTCAATCTTTCCTAAAATTTTATCCGGATTACTCAAGACTCTAAGACATGATTATTTGAAGATAATAATAAAACGATCCTAATTATTTTTAACGCTTATATTTATTACTTATCTCGGTTAGTCTAAGAATAAAAACGATGGATTGAACTATATGAGTTCAGTCTAAATGTAAATAAATAAAAAGGGAAAAATATAAAAAATTCAATTATTTAAAAATTTAAAATTTCTATTCAAAAAAATGCTTAAACGAATTTTCAAAATCTTTTGAGTATTTATTGTCGATCTCTCCGAATTTATAACTTCCATGCGGAGTTTTTTCTTTGGAAGTGAGAAATCTATGTAAAGATCTTTCAAAATCGCTAACAACCATACTGTTTTCCTCAGCAAACTTGATATTGCCGAAAAATGAGAGGAAATCGCTTGAAATACTTGCCATGTCCATTTTCACCTGTTATTTAATTTATATTTCTTTCCAAAATTTTGTATTTAAAACCTTTCTTTTTTTAGTTTTATTTTTATTTAATTAATTAAAATATGTTTTTAATAAAAGACCAGATTTTCGTATATAAATATTATCATACGAATAATATTTTCAATTTTTGAGATTCTTAATCGTAATATTAATCAAATAGATCACAACTTTCTAAAAAAATGTCAAAGATCGAAGATCGAATCTTATCTCAGTTATTAGATAATTCCAAAAAATTAAGAAATAATGATTATCCATGAGAAAAAAATCTTTAGAATTCTTCTATTTCGCTGGTAACATG
>WJKD01000617.1 GCA_014729315.1 Promethearchaeota archaeon
AGGCATAGCTCTCTAGAGATCCCTGACCTCACTTTTGACGACACTTTTTCATTAGACTTAGCCCATTATCATTCTCCTGATCCTTCACCTTCGTTTATCGATGGAGTATCTTTAAAACATCGTATCAAATTAATAAAAAATCGAAAAAAAGCGTTTAAAGTTATTCTCTTAGGTTCTGCAGCAGTGGGTAAAACAACGCTCATTAACAGCTTTTTAAAAAAAGAGCAAGTACAAGATTATAGACCCACCTTAGGAATCTCCATATCTACTCAAAAATACTATATTCAAGGGTTTAAAGACGATGTAATCTCGTTTCTCATATTCGATTTAGCCGGACAAGAGTTTTTTAAGCGCGTCAGGCACGAATATTATAAAGGAGCGAATTGTGCTTTTGTAGTCTACGATATAACAAGAGAAAACACTTTCGACGAGGCACTCAATTTTTGGTATAAAGATATTAAGAAAGAACTTGGAGATATTCCCATCATTCTCATTGGTAATAAGATCGACTTAGAAGCCCAAAGAGTTATTACTAAGGAACAAGGAAGAGAGAAGGCAGAAGAATTAAGCACTTTTTTCATAGAAACTTCCGCTCTTCATAATATAAATGTTCAAGATACTTTTAAGCTTATTGGAATTGGCTTATTCTTTCAAAATGTTTACGAATGAAATAAAAAACTAAGATCAGTTTTCCCTTATCTTTCTAATATAACAATTCAAATAATATAATAAGCAAAATTAAAAAAAAATAAAATTTGTAAACCTTAAGAGATATTTTAACACTCTGTATCGATTTCAAAAAGAACTACTTCATTTTCCGCTTTCAAGATGAATCTTTCGTAAAGTTCCTCAAAGAATAATATGGGAATAGCCGTAAGTAAGATCATAAACCAGTGAATTGGCTCAAGGGGGGCAGTTCCGATGAAGGGCTGTAGGAATGGGAAGTATATTGCGAATAAAAGTAAGAGAATACTTAAACCAACCGCTCCTAACAGCGTTTTATTTTTAAATGTACTTTTTGAGAAGATAGTCTCGTTTGAACCAACAGAAAGACATTGTATAATCTGATACACCACTAATGCGGCAAAAATCATAGTTCTTTGCATAGTTAAATCAGCAGTGTTAAGATTCAACGCAAAGTTATAATTGATGCTCCACATAAAAAGGAACAAGCATCCGATTGCGTTTAGTATACCGAAGGAAATTATGAATAGTATCAAATTTCTGTTTAATAGTGGTTCTTTTGGATCTCTTGGTTTTCGCTTCATGAGATCTTCTTCTGGCGGGCTGACACCTAACGCAAGAGCGGGAAAAGTGTCTGTGACTAAATTGATGTATAATAGTTGTATCGCTAGAATGGGAATTATTATGTGGTTAAAAAAGAAAATCCCCAATAGAACTATTGCTAAGACGGTCAGTACTTCGCCCGCGTTAGCCGATAACAGGTAAGTAATAAATTTCTTGATGTTATCGTATATTCTCCGCCCTTCGCTGACGGCATCGATAATGTTGGCAAAATTATCGTCCACCAAAATCATTTCGCTAGCTTCTTTTGCTACATCAGTCCCTGTAATCCCCATTGCTACTCCTATATCTGCTCGTTTGAGTGCTGGCGCGTCGTTTACGCCATCCCCTGTCATAATAACGATCTCGTCTTGCTTTTTTAAAGCGTTCACAATGCGTAACTTATGAGAAGGATCGACTCTTGCAAAAATTTCTGTTTCTTTTACCGCCACATCTAATTCCTCGTCAGACATGTTTTCTAGTACCTTTCCGGTTATGGGTGGGACATTTTTACAAAGCCCCACTTCTCTTCCAATAGCCTGAGCAGTTGCCTTATGATCTCCGGTTATCATCATCACCCGAATTCCCGCTTCTTCAGCTTTAATAACCGCTGGTCTCGAGGTTTCTCTTGGAGGATCAATTATCCCGACAAAACCTACAAAAGTTAATTTTTGTTCGACAAGATCGCTTTTTTTTTGCTCAAGTAATTCTTGCGCTTCTTGGGGGCTTAATTTCCTAGATGCTAATCCTAATACTCGGTAGGCAAAGTTTGTAGAAAATCTCTCGCTAACTTTTACGATCTTTTGTTTCAGATCGTTATCCAATGGTAAATCATTTCCTTCTTCTAAGTATTTTTCGCATCTTTCTAACATTATGTCTAAAGCTCCTTTTACCATAACCTCGTATTCACCGGTTTTTTTATTTTTCGCAATAACGCTCATTCGCTTTCTATTACTATCAAACGGAAACATATATTCGATCTCCCAGTTATTATTTATACTTTCGACTGTCTGTCCTTTTTCAGCTAAAATTAATAACGCAATTTCGGTTGGATCTCCAAAAGTTTTATAAGGTTTACCCTCTCCTTGAAATTCTATGGAAGCCTCATTAGAGAGGGTTCCTATTTCGATTAAATGTTCTAGTTCTGGGTTATAATCTGGTTCAACTTGTTTTGCTGTTGACACTTTCATGATCTGACCAATATTAGTATAACCTGTTCCGGTAACATTATATTGCCTTCTGGTGGTCCATACAAGAGTAACCGTCATTTCGTTTTTAGTCAATGTACCGGTTTTATCTGTACATATAACCGTTGATGATCCAAGAACTTCCACGGCGGGAAGCTTTCGAATAAGCGCCTTTTGCCTTGCCATCCTGGTTACTCCTATAGCTAGTGATAATGTCATAACTGCGGGAAGCCCTTCGGGAACAGCAGCGACCGCAAGTCCGATAGCGAAAATTAAGAGTTCTGTGAATTCTTCTATTCCTATAAATACAATCTGGATGAAAAATATAGTCGCAGCGATGATAACTATGAATATAGTTAATTGTTTTGCTAATAATTTCAATTTTTTTTGAATTGGTGTCTCTTCACTTTCAATTTTTGTTAAGGAAGCGGCAATTTTTCCTAATTCTGTATCGTATCCCGTGAAAGCTACTACTCCTTTTCCAGATCCACTAGCGATCGTAGTTCCTTTGTAAAGCATATTCTTTCTGTCAGCGAGAGGGGTTTCAGTAGGGAATGTTTCAGTTTCCTTCTGAACCGACATTGATTCTCCGGTCAATATCGCTTCGTTAACATTAACTTCGTAACCTTTTATCAATCTTATGTCCGCCGGTATTACATTTCCCGCTTCTAATAGAACAATATCACCCGGCACCAAAAGTTCGGCTTTCAATTTTACTTTCTCGTCGTCTCGAAGTACAATTACTTCACTTTTTGACAATGAGCGTAACGCTTCTATCGCTTTTTCAGCCGAGTATTCTTGATAAAATCCCAATCCGGCGTTTAAGAGGATAACTATTATAATCGCAGAAATTTCAATAATAACATTCTCGTCATTTTCAACGAATCCTAAAAATGCTGTTATTATTCCGGCTACTATTAGAATAATCACCAATAAATCTTTAAATTGACTAAGAAAGATTCTAAGTGGGTTTATTTTTTCACCTTCAGCTAATTCATTTCTTCCATATTTCTCTAAACGCTGCTCTGCTTCGGCATTTGTTAGTCCTTTTTTATCTGTGTCTAAAATATCGTATAATTCTTCTATAGTTTTTTCGTGAGCTGCAATCATTTTTATAAAATTTTCTTGATTAATTCTTAGATAAGTGATAGTGCTTTATATTTATAATTTTAATAAATTCAAAATCTTTACTAAAAGATAAATTAGAAGTCCTTTTACTATATCCTTTTTCTATTTCTAAAATATTAACAACAAGATCAATTAAAAATGAATATTATAGAAAAAATAATTGAAATCTATCTAACTTAAATGTATTCAAACTCAGTTCTAACGAGTTATCAATTTATGAGAGTTCATAAAATAAAAAGAAAGATAAAAATTAGAAATGAAATTCAGTTCCTGAGACACCTAAAGTATGTGCTGGATGATGAGACATGAGCTTATTGAACTCAAAACCAGTACAATGCATTCCGCATATAATTTCGGGGTTGAGTTTCTCAAAATA
>WJKD01000618.1 GCA_014729315.1 Promethearchaeota archaeon
CGCCCACGACTGATCGTAGTTGGGACATTTAAACTTAGGATTTAAACAATATTTCTGTACTTCAGGATTAAATACTAATTGTGTATATTTAATTTCGATAACTGACATATAAATAAAATATTTTAATAATTTCTTTAAAATCGCATTAGAAATTTATAAATCATCAATTATATTCTATTTGAACGAGCGAAGCCCTATTCTCTCTCCTGTTTCTTTTAACTTGTAAATGAATAAATCTGATTTAGAAGATAATTCCTTCCAACCTTTTTCTCTATCAAAACCGTGTACCGAGAGAAAGCTATTCGAAAACTTTTCACTTGCTGCATTAGCTAATTTCTCAGCGATTTTTTTAATATCTTGAGCTTGTATTACTCTCTCTAAGATTCCTTGAATAGAGATAAAAGAATAATAGCTTAGATCTGAATGAAAACTTTCAATTGAAACGCAAACATGATTGTTATTTTCTAAAATCTCCATCTTTTTGCCATAATTCGTAAAATGAAAATAAAGCGAGTCGTCTTCCACAATATATTGAAAGGGTGCAA
The DNA here is from genome assembly GCA_014729315.1 of Promethearchaeota archaeon. Next base: position 546 of record WJKD01000618.1, read on the forward strand.
TATATGGATAATCATTGTCGATAAAAGCTATCCGACAAATATTTTCGTGTGCGATAATATTTTTTATTTCTGCATCGCTCATCTTTGGCAATTTAACTAAACTCATAATCAATCAATTATCATAAATTCATTCTCTTTTAAAAATGATGTTTTTATAAGATCTAATTTTCTTTCGAAAATGCGTAATCAGTGTATTTCAAGATCATCATGATGCTTGGAATATTTTAGGGTAATTATGTTGGCTAAAATAATGAGAAAACCCCCAATCATGGTAAAGACGGAAAATGCCTGGAGGAAGATTATGGTATTAATTGTTGCTACTACCGGTTCAATGTAAGATAATATAATGATATTGCCTCCCTTGTCATTCTTAACTCCAACATTATAAAGGGTAAAGGCTAACGCTGTTGGTATAAATCCTAACAACAAGCAAAATATCAATTCTATTGGTGTTAATCTGACTACATCAGTCAATCCAAAAGGTAAAAATATTATAATTACAAAAAGCGTAGGAAACCAAGCTAAAAAAGTGTCAAAATCACCTTCAGATGTAAGTTGAGATTTATTCTCTTCTCGGGCAATATAAATTTTTTTCTTAAAAAAGACAAATAATGATAAAGTAAATCCTGACAAGATCCCCACAAGAAGCCCCATTGTAAAGATATTTCCTTCCCAAAACTCCATAATAATTGCTACGCCGGCAATTGCTAATATGAAACTTATGATATTTATTTTCGAAAGTTTTTCAGTTCTTGTAAAAAAAATCAAAAGTAAGACGAATATCCCCGCTGTGTATAATAAAAACGCAGCAACGGCGTATCCAGAAATTGTTATATTAATAAAATAAAAATAGATCGCAAAGGGATACACGATTCCGCTGATCAATAAGGGTTTCCAATGTAATTTAAGAGATTCCTTTAAAAATTTTCTCGATAAGGAGTGGTTTCGCAACATGAAGAGCGTAAGAAAAAGTGTCCCGAAGATACCTCTAAACAAGACAATCGTATAGACAGGGTAATTGCCTAAGAAAGTTACTAAGAGTCCCACATTTCCCATACATATTGCAGAAGCAAGCATGCTGAGTCTTGAAATAGTAGGGCTTACTTGAGTTGAATCCGATTCTCTTCTTGCCATTGAGAACTATAATATTTCAAAAAATAAATTATGTTGGATTTTCTTAAATCTCCTAAATAGATCCTTTTATTTACTATTGACACAAATAGTTGTATCAGTGTATTAATGATCGAATAAAGAAGGTATTTGATAATGACAGACTCAAATGGAAATTCAGAAATCGACATCCCAGAAAAAAAATATTCAACATGGACTCATATTTCCTTCAACTTGATAATGGTAATGCTCCCCGCTACATATGGTATGTATGCAACACATGTGTTCTGGTATTACGAGACGGAAGTTTTATTACCTGTATTATTTGTGGGTTTGGCCATCGTTATATTTAGTATTTGGGACGCCTTTAATGATCCATTAATAGGTTATCTCTCAGATCGTCCCAATAAATTAACTAAAAAATATGGAAGACGATTTCCTTATATAGTAATTTTTGGAATTCCTACTATGGTAACTTTGATTTTATTATTTACACCTCCCCAAACAGACGCTCAATCAAATCCATGGCCCGTTTTTATATGGTTATTGGTAATTCTCTTACTTCACGAGGTTAGTTATACTGCAGTAAGTTTAGCGAGAGCATTATTCCCAGAAAAGTTCCGTTCAGATGCCGAACGCAGAAAAAACGCAGGTATCAACATTTTTACTTATAATATTGGCCTGTTTATGGGATTAATTATACCTATGTTGATTGTAAGAGAAGGAGACTTACAATCTTACTGGATTGCTGCGATAACATTGATGATCCCTTGCTTTATACTGTATTTACTCGGAATTCATGGCGTAAAAGAGGACAAACAGATGAGAGAAAGGGCTCTAAAAGCTGAACACGATCCTTTCTTTCCGATGATTAAAAAAGCCTTAAAAAGAAAGAATTTTGTAGTTCTTGCTCTAGTTAGTATTTCTACTCAAGTTTTTGCAGCGTGTATTATGGGTTCTATCTATTATTATGTCAAATTCATTTTACTATTGCCAGTAGATAGTCAAGCCGATGTCATTTTGATGTTAACTTGGTTTCTCACTGGATTACTTTCGGTTCCTTTCTGGATGAAATTAGCTAATAAAACGGGAAATAAAAATTTACAGATGATTGGGGTTCTAGCGGTTATATGTGCTTGCATTCCCGTTTTTATCGTAAGATCTTTAATGGGTGCCATAATCTCGTTTGCGATATTAGGATTTACGATAGGTTCTCTTACATTCATTAAATTTCCAATATTTGGCGATCTTATTGACGAAGTCACTTTAATTGATGAAAAGAGGCAGGAAGGTCTGTATCAAGGAGTATTTGTCTTTTTAGATCGGATAGGAATTATTCTAACTCCAATAATCTTTACAATTACTCACATAGTGACGGATTTCAACCCCCAGAGTGAAACACAAACCTTAGTTGCCCAACAAGGAATTTTAATGGCAATGTTAGGGATACCTGCGTTGATAATGCTGATTTCAGCTTTAATCTTTTGGAAGTACTTTGATTTAACGCCCGAGAAAACACTTTTAATTAAAGGTAAGTTAAAAGAAAAGAACTTATAAAAAATTCCTTTTAATTTTTTTTTAAACTCTTCATCATAGATTACTATGTGATAATACTAATCAATTCTAAGTATGAGGCCGTAAAATTTTACCAGGGGTCTTCCGGAATTGCTTTTGATTTTTTACAACAACTACTCCATTTACTATCACATGAGAAATACCCTCTGGAAATTGATGTGGATTAATAAAAGTTGCTTTATCTGTAATCTTTTCGCTGTCAAAGATTACTATATCGGCGCACATTCCTTCCTTGATCACACCCCGATCTGTCAATCCCAATCTTTGGGCGGGAAATGAAGTCATCTTTCGAATTGCATTTTCAATAGTGATAACTTTCTCTTCTCTTACATATTTTCGTAGAATTCTTGGATAAGTTCCAAAAAATCTCGGATGATAGGCTCCAAGTCCAGGATTTGCAGGAATGGCAGCACCATCAGTTCCGACCATCTGATACCTACTTGATAATATTCGTTTTATATCTCCTTCTCCCATATCTTCTATAGTAACATGTATTCCAAGATTATCGTCGATTAAGAGGTCAAAAAAAGTATCCCACACGTTTTCTCGACCGCTTTTTTTAGTTGCCTCAGCAATACTGTCACCTATATAGGGTTTCCATTTCTGAGAATTAACGGAAGAAATGAATATGTGCTCAAAACCGTCGTCATGGATTAAATTCTCCCATCTTTCGTGTTCAGTCTTTACGCTTTCAATAATCTTCGTTCTCTGTTTAGGATCCCGTAATCTTTCTAATATTTTCTCATCATTTCCTTCCCGAGCCCATGGGGGAAGTCCTGTTTTAAGGGTAGTCATCGACCTTATATATGGATATGAATCGCAATAAATACTTATGCCTCGCTGGTTTGCCTCTGAAATTAATTTTAATGTTTCTTTACTTAGACCCCAATATTTTCTTCCTGCAATTTTATGATGGGCAATTTGACCACCTTTGCATCCCGAATTTTCAACAATCGCAATTGCTTCTTTGATGGCCTCCAAAACATCCCCTCCTTCGTCTCTAATATGAGTAAAGTAGAGTCCGCCGTAAGTTTTTAACTCTTTTGCAACTTCTGTTATTTCTTCAGTGCTTGCAAATATCTGAGGGGCATATATCAACCCTGTACTCATTCCGAAAGCTCCTGATTCCATCGCTTCGGCGAGTGAGGCTCTCATTTTTTTTATCTCTTCCTCAGTTGGAGGTCGGTTATCGAATGCTGGACCAGCAGAAACACGTATAGCTTCAAATCCAACAAAGAATATCAAGTTAATAGGCGTTCTTCGTTTTACCATCTCTTTTATATATTCTGAGAAGGTATTCCATTTTATATCGATTTCTTTAAAAACAGGGACTATTTCTCCCATACTCTTGCGAAACTCGTCAACTCTGTTTGGGTGTATCGGAGCAAGTCCTTGTCCACACATACCTACAACGCATGTTGTTATTCCTTGTTGTACAAAAGAATCAGCTCTACTATAGAAAGGAAAGATAAAATCAGTATGAGAATGAACATCTATAAATCCCGGGCATACGATCATTTCCTTAGCATCAATAATCTTTTTTGCGTCCGCATTAATTTTAGATGCAATTTTTGAAATTTTTCCATCAGAAATTCCAATTTCTGCCCTAAACCACGGATTTCCGCATCCGTCTATAATTTTAGCATTTTTTATTAAAATATCCATAATAATTCTCTCAAATATTCAATATTTAAAATTTTGAGTTTAACACATTTAAGCCTTTAATTTGAGTTATAATATTTTTATTAAACTCCATTATAAGATCTAATTCAAAAAATTGTTTTAATTAAATAAAAACTTTCGATACGAAGGGACATGTCATTGCTTTGAGAATAGCCTCGTAATCAATTAAAAATTTTAATCTATCTCCAATCTTGAAATTATAATTTTTAAGATCTATCACTAAATAATCGGAAGAAGCTCCTAAAATTTTTACATCGTCTATAGGTTCTAATCCTTTCTCTTCCACATCTTGTCTCCCAGAGTTCAGAAGCGCGTGTTTGATTAGATAATTCTTTTTGGGTTTTTTCACGAGCTTAAATATGGAAGGTTCGCCGAACGCGTTTGTTGTTACGATTCCGTTGGGAAAGTAAGGCTTTTCTTTTAACTCTACTATTTCGGCAACAAAAGTAAATGCGTCTTGATGCAAATTTGGTATTGGGGCTTCTTCAATCCCCCCTTTTCCTAATAAAATAGCTGTGCCCAGCCTCAAATTGTTAATAATACCTAAATTACTAGCAGATATAGCCCAGTCGTAATTGGCTGAGTTTCCAGCAGAAATAAATTTGAATTCAATATCGTATTTATTTTGGATAAGATTAGCTAATCCAGAAAAGTTTCTCATTTTTTCTGCGTCTGGTATTACTCCTGCAAAACATTTGAGATTTGTTCCGATTCCTACCAATTTGATGTTCTCTAACTTTAATACAGCCTCCACTAATTTATCTAAATCGTGGGGCATCACTCCTTCTCTTAAGTCGCCCATTTCAACCATAATTATGATGGAATGGATTTTATTCTGTTTTAGTGCTTCAATAGAGAGTTTTTTAATGGTAAAAAGTTCAGTGTTTAAACTGATATCGCAATTTTTAATAATTAACGGTATTTCAGATAAAGCAGGATTCCGAATTAAAACAAATTTTGCCTTCACTCCCGCTTTTTTCATACGAACAATGTTCCCGATTCGCGAATCACCTAAATAATTTAATCCCGCTTTTGTTAGGATTCTTGCGATTGATGGATTACCCAACACTAATTTGGTAATCCCAATTATCGAGATCTCTTTATGCTCCAATTGATTTTTCAGGTATTCTGCGTTGTGTTTAATTTTTTCTAAATTAATTTCTAAATAGGACATTTTGAGCCTAAAATTACTTTTATAATTGTCTTAATTTTTAATTCTAATATATTTTTTAGTGATAAAATTTTCGAAAGTAGCCTCGAGGATTTTCAGCGCTTTAAGAGCATGTTCCTGGAAGATTTTTGGCGTTCCTTTACCAAAAATTGATTTAGCAAGCGATTTCATTTTTAAAGCAAGATTCTAAGGCATTTTTTTGTAGATCATAAAGATCAGAATTCAAAATTAATATATATAATCTTCAAACCGAGGTATAAAACCTTTTTCCATTAAAGTTTTAGTCTGGTTTTGGGCATTATAAATTATTTTTTTTGCCTCATTATGTAGTTCCTCTTCTGATAATTTGACTCTAGCGATATTTTGTTCGATTGCTTTCAATCCCACAGCTACCGCCTCTCTTACATAGACC
>WJKD01000619.1 GCA_014729315.1 Promethearchaeota archaeon
CATAAGGTATCGTATATGCTTCAATAGTAATTACTCCATTAGCTTCTTTTTGAGGTTCGGGAAGGGCTCGTTTTAATATTTTTTCTTGGATTTCAGTAGCGTCAAGATTTTGTTGAGACTTTTTGTTAGTCATCCCACTATAGATTCCAAAGGATTGTTTCGAGTTATAACCTCCATTTGCTATGACCATGATCTTCAATTTTGGGTTTTGTTGAATTTGCTTAACTGCTGAAACAATTCCGTGCAGAGAATAATTACTCCATGGACCTCCAAAATAGGCAAGCCCTCCCGTAGTAGTAATATCTCTTGGATCGTCTCCCATTAATCCTATTTCTCTTGTAATAATTTGAACAATGGAAGGGAAGCAACTATAAATGTCAAACGCGTCGATTTCGTCCAATTCTAAACCTGCTCTTTCCAAGGCGATTTTCACCCCTGCTCGGGCAGCCGGAGAGGTCGTAAGTTTTGGTCGTCTTGTTAGCTCGAAAATATTTTTAAAATCTGCGCCGCCTAAATGATAAATCCATTTGCTTTGGTTTATTTCTAACTCCTCTGCAACAGTTTGACTGGTTATAATGATCGACGCAGAGAGATCTACAAACATATTCGCACACATTCTTTTGGTATAAGGATGAAGTACTTTACGATTTTCTGAACTGGGAGTTGCGATCTCTTCTGCGGTATACGCTCTTTGATCCCACGCATGAGGGTTTTCAGCAGCGACTTTCGAATATTTCTCAAAAATCTTACCCGTGTAGAGTTGATGTTCCTCTAAGTTATGATTTGATTCAGCTCTTAGAGCAGTCTCAAAAAAAGCGTAAGAATAGGATGGTATAGGAAGTCCGTATCTATTTTCGAATTCACTCGTTCCATTATATAATTCTCCTTCTATATATTCGGGTTCTTTTTGTTGTGGCCAGTTTAACTTTATTTTGCCTTTTTTTGCTTTATTTAAGGAATATTTTGCCTCTCCCCCAGTTATTAACACAACCTTTCTTTGACCTGAACGAATCATTCTCGCAGCACGATTCACTAGCATTTGAGGAGTATCTCCACCATCCGGTAAGTATACTTTCTGAACAGGATTAATTCCAATTTTTGTGCTCAATTCCGCTGGAGCATCTTCATAAGACCAACTATTAATATTTACCATAAATACAGCGTCTATTTCTTTTTTTATTTCTGGGGCTCCAACATCCTTGATTGCCAATTCAGTTGCTTTTTCGATTAAACTTAAAGGATCTAAGGGTTCAGGCGTTTCTTTAGGCTGTTTGCACTGGGCACTTCCGATTATGATGGGTAAGCTTTCTTTATTCATTTATAGTTAAATGTATTTACTTATGATATTTTAAAATAATATTCCGAGTTATAAGAAATTTCGGAGTTATTCTATGATTTCCTTTATTCTGTCTCTTTTAATTTTATAGTTATTTCCTTAAAGTATTCATTCTAAAACTTATCTTATTTCTTTGAGGCATAGATTGAATGAGTTAAATTAAATTTTTAATTGACAACACTCTAAAGTTAAATTATTTTGGTTTAACTTACATCGTTGTAAAGCATTTAAATCCTAAAAATTGTGTCCTTTAAATATAAAATTGTAATAATATCTTTGAACTTCAAGAAAATGAAGGATGTGAAGTTTATCATGAAAATGAATAAGAAAGTACTTGTCGCTTTAGCTATTTTATTAACGGTATCATACGGGTTGAGCATGGCTGCAGCAGGAGTAAGTATTACTGTCTGTGGAGAAGGCGGACCGTAAACAATCTAACGGAGACGAAAAATAGCTTAAATTAACATAATTTTTCTTTTTTTTATAACTCTTCCTTAACTACAATAAACATTTAACTGAGTTTCATCTATATCTATCCATGGTAGTCCATTTTGCTTTTTTATTCCACATATATCAACCTCCAACTCAGATTGCTCCAGTTATCAGGAGAATCGTAAAAGAATCTTATAGACCAATAATTGAAGCCTTGAGAAATCATGAGAATGCTAAAATTACGCTTAATATAAATGGGACGCTTACCGAGCAACTGAACGATTTTGGGCTGAACGACCTAATCGAGGGAATAACCACTCTAGCATCAAGAGGTCAAATCGAATTCACAGGTTCTGCAAAATTTCATCCATTATTACCACTTATACCCGAACCAGAAATTTTGAGGCAAATAAAGCTTAACAACGAGACCAACAAGCATTTTTTTGGCGATATGTACAAACCACGAGGATTTTTTCCACCCGAGATGGCGATTTCAGAAGAAGTCTTACAATCAGTCAAGAAGTCGGGATTCGAATGGATTATCATGAGCGGTATTGCAAACACCTTAACCGACTTTCCTACTAACTTCATATCACGGCATCCAAATAAGCTAAAACTTCTTTTTCGAGATGATTATATTTCTATAGACTGCGCTTTCGACAAAATTAATAATGTTGAATCCTTCTTTAATAGGCTAAATTATAAGAAATCCTCAGAGGATATGTATGTCATCATTGCGATGGACGGAGAAACATTTGGACATCATGTTAAACACGCTATTACTAATTTTCTAATTCCACTTTTCGAAACTTTACCATATAGAAAGGATATTGAAATAAACACTGTTTCCGAAATAGTTGATCTGTTTCCCGTAGGAAAGAAACAAGAACCTCGAGATTCCTCGTGGTCTACTATGCCTTACGATATTGCTCACGATGTGCCATTTCCTCTTTGGTTTAATCCTGATAATCCTCTACATATCGAACAACATAAATTTTTTATGTATGGTCTCACGATGATTCATTTATCTGCTAAATATAGAGAATGTATGCCTTCTGAGAAGCGTGCTGTTTTCGATTCAGCGCGAAACTTACTTGATAGAGGAATTCACTCGTGTCAGCAATGGTGGGCGTCTAAACGTCCTTGGTATTCGCCAGACATGATCCTTCGGGGATTAAACGAAATACTTATGGCAGTGGTTAATGCGAAACGGAGCATCCCAGACAATATCCCGGATATAAAAGAAGCGATGGAATTGATAATGGAAGATATGTTAAAAGCTCATAATGAAATTGTCTTATCATTATAAATTTAGCCTCTTCTCGTCTTTAAAATCTTAGCGATTTTTAATTAGAGTGCAGTTCTTTTAAAAATGTTTCGGCAACATCCAAATGACGCTCCAGTTTTTTTTTATCCATTTTTTCTAATATAGAAACCATTAAACTCATCCGAGGATTTTTTTTGAACTTGTGTCGATGCTTATTTATAAATCTCCAATAAAGCCCATCCCACACATCGCACCAGGTTTTATCTTTTTCGTAATCGCTCATTTTTAAGATATAATTTGAAGAGCTAATATAGGGTTTCGTGGTTATTAGACCACCGTCGGCATTCTGACTCATTCCGTAGACATTTGGAACCATAACCCAGTCGTAGGCATCGATAAACATTTCCATAAACCAACGATAGATTTCATTAGGTTCAATTTCACAGAGAAGCATGAAATTTCCGAGGATCATTAGACGCTCAATGTGGTGACTGTAAGCATGTTCAAGTATGTGTTTGATAGTATTATCGAGGGGTGTAATTCTGGTGCATCCGTTGTAGAAAGATTGAGGAATTGGTTTTGTATGATTCCAATAGTTTGAATTTCTTTGTTTTACACCTTCCAAGATATAAATC
>WJKD01000620.1 GCA_014729315.1 Promethearchaeota archaeon
AAAGAATACCTATCTTCTGACGCATCCCCTTAGAGAAGGTATTAACTTTGGTATCAATCCATTTCGTCATACCCATCATACCAACCATTTGTTCTACTCGTTTCTTAACTTTTTTCCTAGGATAACCTTTTAGCTTAGCAAAATATGTAAGAATCTGCCGAGGCGTCATATTTCCGTAAAACGCAGGATTCTCTATTAGAAAACCGATGTTATCCAATAAGTAATCCTTATTTTTACGCGTTAGCTTCTCTAATGAACCGTCATTTCGAATCAGAATTTCTCCTTTTGTAGGTGTTATAAGATATGCCATCATTTTCATAGTAGTTGATTTTCCCGCTCCGTTATGGCCCAAAAACCCTAATATCTCACCCCTTTTAATTTCTAAATTTAAATTAGAAACCGCGTAAAAATTTCCAAATTTTTTCGTCAAATCCTTAAATTGAATTATAATTTCGTTATTTTTAGTGTTCTTCATAAATTTATCCTCCATTTTGAGGTTTTTATTGCTTGGAATGTGATTCCAATTGGTTAATTTTATTATCTAGTAATTCGACCAGACCAAGAATTCGTTTTTTTTGATGTTTTATAAATTGAACTTTATCTTCTGTCGATATTCTTTCTCTGATCTTAAAGATAATATTAAAGGGATCGACATCAAGCATATCTTTTAATATGAGAAGATCTTCATCTGCTATTGTCGTCAAGATAAATTTAACCATAACCCTCCTCATTTCTTTATGCTTATTCATAATTATCTTTAACGTATTTTTTCCTTTTTCAGTAATTTCGTATATTTTCTTTCCGCGCCCTTCGTCTAATTCTTTTTTAACTTCTATTAAGCCCCTCTTTTGAAGTCGCTTAAGCACAGTATACATTGTTGAAGCTGATGGATTCCATAATGAATCAGTGTTTTCTTCGATCGTTTTACCGATTTTATAACCATAAGAGGGATTTTTTTCAAGGATAACTAAGATCATGGATGAAATGAACCCTTTTTTCATTGCGGTTTCCATTCTTTCTGCAAAATTTTCACTCAATTTAGTTAACTCACTTCTTTTTTTATTATCAGTCACCGATATATCGATTACTGATATATAATATTAAATAATTTTTACTTATAAATATATCGGTTACTGATACATCACGTTTTGACATATATAGAGAAACCGAGAAATCGCGTATAAGAGGATTATATCTTAAAAAAGTAATTATATTGAATGTTTACGCTCATATGATTTATCTCCCAAATTTATTAAACCAAATTTCTAAAATAAGAACAGATTATGATTCAGCTTTTAATAAACCATAATTAATAGAATTAAGTTTTAGTCCTTAAAAATAACCTTTAAAAGAGTAAATAACCATTCTATTCACAGAGAAATTGAATTTTAACTATTATTGTAAGCTTTAGCATGAAAAAAGTCTATATAAAAAAAAGAAAAACAGAACTCGTAGCCTTTTTAATTTTAGCTGTAATTTTCTTTTCTTCAGTGGTTTATTTTACTTATATTGATAAATCAGCGTTAATACCTTCAGATTTCCCCGTTTTAAACATTTCTGTAAATGGTAAATTAAGCGATCAGAGTTATGTAGATGGTACGTTAGAGATCCGCTCAGAAAAACCCAAAGACATGTTAGAACAGAGTAATTGTAGAATAAAGATAAGAGGACGTTTAAACGCTAGAATGCCTAAACCAGGATATCGTATCGAATTAAACCAAAGAACTTCTATACTCGGAATGAGGGAAGACGATGATTGGATTCTATTTGCAATGTATATGGATTTGCCGCGAATGAGGATTAAATTATCAATGGACCTTTGGAGAACGCTTTATTCAACGGACCCTACCGCAATATTACCTAATTCTCATTATATCATGCTTTATATTAATGGAAACTTTAAAGGCTTATATTTGTTGGCAGAAAAAAATGATCGAAGACTTTTTGGATTAGATGAACCCCAAAATAACGAAAATTCCAGCTTGATATTTCAATGCGATCAACACGGACGGAATTTTTTGGAACACGACAGCGATAGGTGGGACCAAGATTGGCCTAACGAAGACGAGGGTATTTACATAAAACATAAAGTATTTGATTCAATCGTGCCGCTTATAAGAGATAGCTCGGATGAACAGCTCTTTAACGAAAGCAATGGAATTTTTACCGTGTTTCACAAAGAAAACTTAATCGACTTTTTTATCTTTAATTTCTTCATTCTGCATAAAGATTTTTGGTCGCAAAACTATTTTCTTGTGAGAAACACACACCCTAGTAAGTTTTTCTTGATTCCTTGGGACTTCGATTCCAGTTTTGGACAATTTTTAGGAAGGGAATACGAAGCGGACGAAAATCCAGAATACGATATTAAAAAAAGAAATTATCTATTTTATCGTCTCTTAAACAATGCAGAGTTTATGAAGGAAGCAAAAGAGCGATGGTTCGATTTGCGTGAGTCGTTGTGGAGCGAAGAAAACATATTAGATATGCTAAACGAGATGTACGAAGATATAAAGGATGTTCTAGAAATTGATACAGACAGCACCTATCCTTTTTACGCAGATTATAATTGGAAAATAAAAATTGACGAAGCAGTAGATTACATATATGATTGGATTCCTGAGCGATTAACTTATTGCGATGGGTATTTTACTCAGTTCTAAAATATCAATATTCTAAATCTGGAAGATAACGAAATTTATAATAAATAGACTTAGAAGTTAAAAATTACCATAATCTATGTATTAATTAAGATACTTTTTCATTTTAAATTAAAATAAAGTAAAATTTTGGACATTAATAATTATGAGTAAACAATGGCTTCTTTACGGGGCTTACGGTTATACGGGAAAGTTATTAACGGATGTTGCAATAAAGGAAGGATTGAGACCAGTTTTAGGAGGTAGAACTTCCGATAAACTTATATCTTTAGCAGAAGAGAAAAATCTTGAATACGATCTCTTCTCTCTAGAGGATCAATCTAAATTAAACTCAATTATCGGCAATTACGAGTTAGTTCTCAACGCTGCGGGTCCGTTTAAATACACGGCTGCTCCCATAGTTAACGCGTGCTTGAAAAACTCAACTCATTATTTAGATATTACGGGCGAAATAGATGTGTTCGAAAAAAACTTTACGCACCACGATGAAGCTAAAGAAAAGCAAATTGCAATTATTTCTGGGGTGGGCTTCGATGTTGTTCCAAGCGATTGTATGGCAGTTTACGTAAGCGATAAAGTGGAAAATCCAATCGAATTAGAACTCGGCATCGCAGCTCTCAGCGAATTTAGCCCCGGCACTATGAAAACAGTAATTGAAAATTTGCCTCAAGGTGCGGTAGTTCGAAGAGAAGGCAAAATCGAGCATGTTCCTTTCGGGAAAAATGGAAAGAAGGTTAAATTTCCTGATAGACAACGAGAGGTCTTCCCTATAGCTTGGGGTGATATTGCAACCGCTTATCGGTCAACTAATATTTCTAACATCACAACCTATATGCCCTTACCTAAGCAATTTGAAAAAACCTTAAAATTATTCGGAAGCGCGGTTCGAAACGCGACAAAATTAAATATCGTGAAAAAACAAGCTAAAAAATGGGTGGAAAAAAATATTTACGGACCCGATGAAAAAACGAGAGAAACCGCTCGATCGTATGTTTGGGCCAAAGCTAAAAATGATAAAGGAGAAAGCAGTGAAGCGTGGCTCAACACAATCGAAGCTTATAAATTAACCTCTTTAACGGGAATAGAAACCGTAAAAAAGGTTCTTAACGGAGAAATATTGGGTTCCTTAACTCCAGCACAAGCTTTTGGAAAAGAATTTATTTTGGAATTTCCCGAAACCGAAATAATTGAGCATCTATAAAAAAAGTATAACCAATATAACTAATTATTTTTGTTAAATTATTTTATTTTCGGGACATATGTTTCTGTATCTTTAATATATTTCAATTAGCAAAGTTTTTATAAGATTAACTAATATATCCAAATAATAGAAATATATATTATTTATAAAAAACCGTAGAAAAATTATCAATCTACGGAAAATAATGATATATGTCTAATTGAAAAAAATAAATTACAGAAATAAAAAAAATGATTGAAAAAAATCATCCCGACAGAAAAGCGATTTGCGAGAAAGTCATCACAACTGTGAAGGAAAATGATATAAAGTTCATCTATTTACAATTTACCGATATCCATGGAATCATTAAATCGTTTGAAATTAATGCTAAACGTATTGAGGATTTTTTCGAGGACGGAGAGAATTTTGATGGTTCTTCCATAACTGGTTATGGAGCAATCGAAGAAAGCGATAAAGTTGCTCTTCCTGATCCCTCCACCTTCTATATTTTACCTTGGAGGAAAGAAAATAAAGTTGCCCGGGTGATCTGCGATATTTACAAACCTGACGGTGCTCGATACGA
>WJKD01000621.1 GCA_014729315.1 Promethearchaeota archaeon
GTAATATCCAGAAAGATTGAGTATCCAAGAATAAAATCCACCACGTCCTCTTTACTGATATGTTTACCTTTTTTTTTTATAATAACCGCTAATTCAACCTCGTGATCTATTTGGTTATACTCCTCGTTGTCGTGTAATAATTTAGGATATATTATTGATTCTTCGTTTAAAATAAGCGTGTTTAATCCTTTATAGAAAAATATTGGTTCTTTTGGAACCTTCTTTTTCATCTCTAAAGCGTGCTCCAAGTAATTCCGTCCTAAACAAATAATCTTAGTGGGAAACATTTCTATTTGTCCGATTCTCATTTTAATGATTGCTGAGTTCTTCTTTCTGAGTTTAATTATTAAAAGTTTCTTTATCCTAAAAAGAAATTTTTTTTTTATTCCTCTAAAACTACTTTATTAAATAAAGTTCCAATTTTGTTAATAGTAATTTTAATCTCGTCGTTGGGTTTAACTGGACCTATTCCACCAGGGGTCCCCGTAGCAATAATATCTCCAGCTTCCAAAGTGAAGAATTTAGAAATAAAATCGACTAATTCGGGTATTTTAAATAATAAATGCTTGGTGTTGGAGGATTGTTTCAGCTCTCCATTTAAATAAAGTTTGATATCTAGATTATGTGGATCTTCTATCTCAGAGCTGAGCGCTATCCTTGGACCGATAGGCCCGAAAGTATCGAAAGATTTAGAACGATACCACGGTTTTTGAGAGAGCATGTCCTTAACTTGCATTTTTCGAGCTGTCACATCGTTAAAAGCCGTGTATCCCATAATATAATCGTAGGCTTCGCTTTTTTGCACATTCTTACACTTTTTTTTGATAAAGAAAGCGAGTTCTGCCTCATAATCTACTCTTTTATATCTGCGATTATTAAATAAGTATTTTGGGTAAACGATAGGCTGCTCATGTCCGATTAACACATTCAAAGTTTTAGGAAAGAGTATTGGCTCCTTTGGAATATCTTTCTTCACTTCTTCTATGTGATCTAAGTAATTTTCTCCCACGCAGATTATCTTTGTCGTTTCTATATCAATATTTCCAATTTTCATGATTCTCTTATTGGTTAATTTTAAAATTCCTTTATAGTTAATTAGTTAGTGAGAGATGTTTTTTATTATTTTTCCATCCATAACTTTTTTTAGAATAACAGATTTTACAAAAAAATAAAAAAGGTATATCAGATTTAAACTACATAACACTGAATTAAAGTGTGAATATCTATGGAAGAAGAAGAGAAACATCCTAAAGAAGAAGTCTCAGCGAGTAAAACCGATCAGAAAACACTATTGACGAAAAGAGTGGCAACTGCGGCAATTTTTATGGCTATTGGACTCGTTTTGAGTTATTTAAATCCTTTCGCATATTTTACTATTTTAGGAACTAAAATTAATCCATTTGCACATTTTATTAATGCGATTACTGGTGTTTTAATTGGATTAACTTTTTCCTCAATTACAGCCCTCGGGATTGCAATCTTAAGGTTTGCCCTGGGTATAGGAACAATACACGCCTTTCATGGAGGTATTTCAGGTGCTCTCGTAGTGGGATTTTTTGCGTATCTTCTAAGAAAACGTGCTCCGGATAAAATTGAATTTGCCGCCTTAACAGAACCAATAGGAACTATCTTTATCGGAGGCACTATAGCCTATATAATTGCGCCGATTGGTAGTATATTTGAAGGGCTCTTATTCTATTGGGGATTGTTTGCGTTAAGTTGTATTCCGGGATGCATTCTAGGTTTCGTAATGCTAAAGATTCTAAGAAAAGCAGGAATAACTTGGCAAGATTATTTTTAACCATCCAAAATTTTTTTCCCTTTTTATGAATGATCTCGATAAAGTTAATTTTGAACAATTTATTGGAACTCATACGATAATCTATGGAGAAACTAACACTAAAAAAACATTATATACAGCTAAGTTCGTAAAATATCTACTAGAAACGAAAAAAATTAATCCTCTAAAAGTATCGATTTTAGATTTTGCCCCGAAACTCCAAACTATAGATA
>WJKD01000058.1 GCA_014729315.1 Promethearchaeota archaeon
GGTTATCCGTAAAAAATGCTCGTCCCGATCAAATAATCAAGAATTATAACCTCCACGCAAGCGTCAAACTGATAAAAGAACTGTTGGACGAGTTAATCGATCAACGACTTAGCGGCGTGGACAAAAACCTTAGGATATCGTTAAAATTAAAGTTGCGGGAATTACACGTTCGAAGAGAGGCTTTGACGATTTACAACTACATTATTAAAACTTTAGAGAAGAACCGATACCAGATACAATCCCATCAACTGGGCGCTTCGTTCAACTTGATTCCCGATTCGGGCGACATACAGCAGATAAAAGACACCCTTTTGGAGCGCAAAAACCTAAAAGAATTGATTGACGCTCATCCCAACCTCTTCACGCTTGACTCCAGACTTATTGAAAAATATCTTTACGAGAACATAATTACGATACCTGTTGGTCAGTCCCTAAGGTATTTCCATAAGTTTTCGTTCAGGGCGATGCTCGGTAAATCGCAGTATCCTCTCTTTTATCCAGACGCTCTTTCGCTCAGTTTAGCCCCCGAATTTTACCGCGGAACGTATAACGAACTGGCTTCTGCGGCTAAATCTGTTGCTTCGAAAGAAGTCTATTTTACGTTTTACAGACATTATCGACCCGAAACGTCTCAGTACTCCCGATCTGAAGCGGAGCCCTTTTCGGAATCCATTTTCGTGCAATTTGAAAAAGGCTTCGACGACCCGCAAAACATTATTGCTTTACGTCGTCTTTACCAAGGGCTTCTCTACGGCTATTGCGTGGAGATGAGTTTGGGCGTCGATAAAAGCTCCTCATTCGGGGCTTTCACCATGTTCGGTTCGTTCGCAAGTGCGAGGACGAAAAGTCATCGTCTCCTATCCGAAACTCAAACGGCTCAGATAGAGAACTTGGTAGTAGAATTTTTTGCGCGAAGGGAGGTCCCGACCGCGATAGTGAAGCCAACGGGTAGCGTGAACCATCCTATCCTTTACGCTGAGCCCATTCCCTTATTGGAAAGAGTCGTCCACAAGGCTAGGGAAGATCTCGGAGCGGGTCAATTCGGCGATCAGTCTAGTGAAGCGTTAGAATTCGTCAACAAATATCTCGACGTCGACGAGCTCGACAAAATCGTCCAAAACGAGTTAAGCCTTTCCGAGCAAGAAAGAAAGTTTTGGAAAGCTATTATAAAAAAATTTAATGAAAAAGGAAAAATTGAACCAATTGAACATGTTGAATTTATCGTCAACTTGTTCTTCGAAATAAAAGACGGGAACGGCAACCCGGTAATATATCGATTCGGGGACGAGGTGAGCTTTACCGACCACGAGGTCTCGCTCACGGCGGACTTCTCGGGGGCGCTCTACCTTAACAAATACTTCGGCTTCCGCTGGCGCTCTTCTCCGTAGGAATTAAGAAAATCGGCTGACCGTCGCATTAATTAGGTCTGGTTGACTCATAAGTACTTAATAGTATATATAAATTGCCACCGAGAAAACTCAAAAAAGCTGAACGGGTATGGACGAAATTGTGCGCCGCTTCAAGGGAAAAATAGGGGATGAATATTTCTCGCAAGCTCGCTGGTTGGACAACTTCTCGAAGCTCGGCGGGGAAGAAAAGGAACTTCTAATAACTATTTTAAAGAAAGGAGGGGTATTACCCGTCATCGGAGTCGACGAAATCGATGGGTCGTTCCGGTTGACGCTCTTAAGCGTTGACGAGTTCACGTTTGACCGCAATCAAAAATTCTCCTTTCCCTATTTGAAAGATTTAACCATGTCGGATTGCCGATTGAAGGGTCTCCTAATTGAAGCGCTGCGTCTTGAAGAACTCGATTTTAGAAAATCCGCATTCCTCAATTTTACTTTACTAAGCACGCTAAAGAATTTAAAGCAGCTCACCATCTATAACTGTCAACTTTCCGATGCTTCTGACCTTTCCTTCCTAACGAATCTTAAAAGCCTTACAAGTTTAGAGATTGACAGTTGCGGTCTAACATCAATTACTGTTATTCAAAACCTCCCGAACCTCGAAAAGTTAAGTTTAACGGGTAACCGCCTCGCCTCGCTTGAAAGCGTGCGGAATGTCCGAGATTGCGACAACCTTAAAGAAATAAGGCTCCAATACAACAAGATAACCGATCTGTGCGGGCTCGAGCCGTTAGCGCACCTGCCGGGCGTGGAGATCCTCTGGTTAAACGAAAACCGCATCCAAGAGTTGCGTATCACGGCGATTCTCCCGAACCTCCAACGATTATACATCTGGGACAACGAGATTACCTCAGCATCGGGGCTCGAACGCTTGACCGCAATCAGCGGGATTAGTTTCAAAAACAACAAAATCCAAAACTTAGGTTGCATCCAGCCCGACCACAACGCGCCCAATATTAAGGATATTAACTTTGCGGGCAACGAAATCAGCATGCTTGACTTTTCAGCACTGCACCATTTTCCACACCTTGAGCGACTCGATTTTCTTAGCAATACCATCATGGAAATTAAGGGCTTAGACGCTCTCCCTCACAAAACGGTCGTTACAGGCTTTGAGTTAGAGATTATCAACACCAATGCGTTTTCTCGCATGAAGGATTACGCGCGGTCGTGTGAATGGGCGCTGGACGGTTATCACGACCCAAAGCCCGGAAATCTTTATTATGACGGACCAATCTTGGTACATGTCATAAACGAGCTTCTTGAAATGCGCCTTTACGCCCCTAAACGAGTCGAAATCTTCGTTGACGGTAAGCAATTTGCCCAATGCAAATTTTTACTCCTTAATCTGGATCTCGAGAATGTTGACACCGCTATTGGAGCTCAACAAGTCCAATCCATTGACGAGGCTGAGCACTTTTTTGCCCGCCACCATTCCGATAAGCGGGAGTTTGAAAATCATTCACGCAGAATTGCGGCGGCTCTCAGTCCCGAAGAGACCTTTCGAGCGCACTCCTCCAACCTCCAAGTGTGGGCGGAAAACAAATACGATTCTCGCCTCCTCCACCGTAGTCTCGCCTTTCCCTTATTAAAAAGATTGACTGAAGTGGGAGATCCAGTTGCGCTTCTCGTCTTTAAGGAGGAAATCGCTCGTTGCTACGCAAGCGGTCATCCGACAGTGCAAAAATTCCTTAAAAAAGAAGGGTATCTAAACCATTTGTCCGAAGAAGAGCTTGAGTCCCTTAATTAACGCTCACAGAATAAAGGAATAATCTGAACTCTTTAGAGGTGCAAATAATAATCCTCAGATACTTGACCTTGCTAAATTTTAAAGTAGATCCATTGGCATAGGCCTTCGTGGGTTCGAAACCGTTATCCCGACATTCTCAGGCGCCGAAACTCCCGCCCCTTCCATCTCCTCAATTCTAAGCTTAACATGAAGAGAGAAAAATACACCGGTATCCCAAAACTGAGCTTGGATAAGAGGATGCGCCGGGGGGTCATAAAGCAGATTTCCAGTCCGGTCAGCCAACGTTTTATACCGCCTTTTAGGGAATATCACATAAATATAGGATACTTATTTTTAATTGATGGAATTTTTATACTCAATAGACCCAGAAGATTAAATGAATTTAATAAGATTAGTGATGGAAGCCCAGTAAGAAGGATTCAAAATTTCGTTTGGATTGAAGATATAAATTATGAATAGTGTGTTCTTAAATTATCTACACAATGTATATACAACTTGTGGTAATACGGAGATATTACCATCTTTCTAAATCTTTTATTCATTTATGTTATTGATAAAAGTCTTTAACTCTTCAAGAGTATTGTTTTTAACTTCTTCAATTCTAAAAATTAGGTCTTTCATTAAATCCCAATTAATGTCAAAGGAATAAGCATTTCGAGAGAAATGACGAAAACCTAAGTACTCTTTCAAACTTTCAAAAGTATCATTTGATATAATCACTTGTTTGCGATTCTTAGTGGATTTCGCCATTTGTTCCAGAAGTGCTATGTGCCATCTTTCTCCCGAAGATAATTTTTTATCCAATTTCTTAGCTATCATTTTAAAAATGTGTTCTAAACCATTGTAGAAAGAATGTAAAAACATTGCTAATGCATTTAATTCAATGAAATTTGGAGTTCTTTCTCTAACTTCCTTAATTAATGAAGCAAAAGATTTTATGAGAATTTTAATTTTTTCTATTTCTGATAAAAGATCCTCTAATACCTCTTTCTTATATTTCAATAAGTTTTTCTCCTCTGTCCTTTATCTTTTTTTCAATGTCTCTAGAAGCAAAATCCAAAGCTACTAAATCAACTTTATGATCGATAAACATCGGGAGTTCAACTAAAGCTTTAAAATAATTGCGAGCAGAGATTCCTGTTACAGCGAGATCAATATCGGAATTTTCGTTAAATGTACCATCAACTAGAGATCCAAATAGAAAGACCTCCTTACAACCGATTGATTTAAGGTACTCAATAGCTTTTTTTACTTTTTCATCTATTTTCTTATTAAATTTCATTAAACGTTTCAATATTTCTTTTATTTGTTATTTGTTATTTCTAAATAATTAATACTGAAATTACAATTTAATTCTTTTGAAATAACTAATTATTAAACCCTAAATCATTCTTAGCTCATTCATCTTCCTAAATTTTCTCTTTTTTTCCAAATCTCTCTTTATATCTCTCCAGATCTCTCCAGGTGATCAATATTCTTATCGAACCACTATACTTACTCAATGATATATTTAGTATAATCATATTAATCATTTATGTTGCTGTTGGTATAAAAATCATGTTGAAATATTTCAAGTTTAAAGAAAGCTCTTCAACAGCTTTAATCGGTCTTGACCCATCAAGAGACAATATTAGACCTTTGACCAGACTCGGTAACCCCTCCAACGCAAGACCTCTAAAATCGTGCCCGTCTGGTAAGCACCATTTTATTTTTAAATATGAGAGGTGTTATTTAGCAA
>WJKD01000622.1 GCA_014729315.1 Promethearchaeota archaeon
TTATTCTGATTTTATTTCACTTTTAAATTTGATATCATTTTGTGCGAAATTGACCTTAATTAATTGTTTTTGGATTTTAATTGTCTTTTGTCAAGCTACACTAATAGAATATCAAGTTCATATCAAATTAAGTCTTTCAAATCTTATTTCGGAAATATTAAAATTAATGATTCTTTTAGATAATTTAGTGATCATTTTTTATAATTTACTCAAAATAATTAAATAAAGTTTTACAAATGGTTGACGCAATCGATCTAAAAATATTAGAAGAGTTAGAAAAGGACGGTAGAAAATCCTATAGCGATATTGCCGATGTAGTTGGAAAAACCGAAGCAACGGTAAGAAGGAGAGTCAAAAAACTTAAAAAGAAAGGCGTTATCGAGAAATTCACCATTGACTATAGCGTTAACTCTAAACCTAGGGTTAGAGCAACGATAAAAATTGAGCCCAATTTCAAAGACATCAAAAGAATTTTAAAGGAACTTAAAGAAATTGACGAAGTCACAGATATTTGGCGTTTATCCGGCGATTGTGGTATTTTCATTAAACTTGAAATTCCCTCAATAGAAGACTTCAATCCTCTTCTTGAGGGAAAGATCTCTCAAATTCAAGGTACAAAAATCATGGAAACCTGCTTCATAACTGACGTTATTAAATAGGCACTTTTTATCAAAGTTCAATTTTTCAAGTCTGGATTAATGGAAAAGCTCTGGTAATAGGTCTTCTATGATGATTATGTCTCTTTTTTTGATTTTTCAATTATTTTTATTAATAGAAAAAATTTAAATACCTTTCAAATTGAATTTATACTTTTCTTAGCCAAAATTAAAGATTATTAATAATTAATTAGTTCATATTTAAGACTGCATATTGGTTTAATAGCACTTTTAATTATAAGATTTAAAGGTAGGAAGTATATTTAATTATAAGTATAAAAAGCTTAAAATAATAAATAATAACGAGAAATTTTTGATATGGCTAAGGATAAAGGTATTAAATTTGTAAGGACTGCTTGTCCCGCCCACTGTGGGATAGATGCTTGCGGAATTCTAGCGCACGTAAAGGATGATAAAATAATAAAGTTAGAACCAGCGGATTTTCCTTTAGAAAGAGATAGAAGAATCTGTCTTCGAGGACTTTCAAGTTTAGACATAACTTATCACCCAGATAGGTTAAAATATCCTCTGAAACGAGTAGGTAACAGGGGTGAGGCGGACTTTGAGAGAATATCTTGGAACGAGGCTTTTGATATTATTGCAGATAGTTTTCAAAGTATTGCCGAGAAATACGGTTGGAAGTCAATCGGTTGGGTGTTAGGGGGCCCAGGAGCTGGGCAGACAAAGTTTGCAGCTTATTTAAGGCTTGCTAGCCTTACGCAATCTACTAGAGTTAGCGCGTGGGGATACGGTGATGCGGGATTACCTTGCGGAAGTCGAGTAATATTTGGAAGTCAATTTCCTTATATTTATTTATTTGGTACATTTTGGCAACGCAAATGGCCCGAATTATTAGTCATCTGGGGGACAAATCCCGCTGAATCGATGCCTTTACAAACGATGAGAAAAGTATTGGACGCAAAAGAAGAAAAAGGCACAAAAGTTGTCGTTATCGATCCACGATTTACAGCTACTGCTTCTAAAGCAGATGTTTACGTTGGTTTAAAGCCAGGGACGGACGCAGCGCTAGCTTTGGGTCTTATGCGCGTAATATTTAAGGAAGGTTTATACGACGAGAATTTTATACGCAAAGAAACAAACGGCTGTTTTTTAGTGAGAAATGATAACGGTAAGCTTCTTAGAGGAAAGGATATGGGGGAAAAAAAGAAAAAGGCTACAATTGCATGGATTGCATCTCAAAACGCCGCAAAAGTAGTAAGAAGATCCACCTTCAAAAAAGCTGCGATAACTGGGACCTATAGGGTAAATGGTATTGAATGTAAAACCGCATTCCAGACTCTAATGGATTTAGCAGAGGAATATACGCTTGAAAAAACTTCAGAAATTACGGGAGTAGCTCAAGATAAGATTGAAAGCCTTGCAAGAGCAATTGGGAATACAAAAAAAGTAAATTTTTTCACATATATGGGTTTTACGAGAACTTATCATGGAGACATCTCTCTGAGAGGATTAGCTACTGTTGCAAGCGTGACAGGACACGTAAGTACGGCATTTAGTTCAGGATATGTGCCTGCTGTATTGAATTGGGATCCATTCCTAAAAGCCCGACCCGATAAACCGTCTTATCATCGCCTTGGAATTTTAAAACTTTACAATGCGGTAATTAAGGGAGATCCTTATCCTATTAAGGCAGTCTGGTTTTCGTTTATCAATTTTCTTAATCAATGTGTGGATTGTAATAAATTAATAAATGAATTCTTCCCCAAATTAGATTTTATTGTACAAACCGAATTGTTTATGACTCCTACTGCAAAATACGCGGACATAATATTGCCAGTATGTAGCTTTTTGGAGTTTTCCGATTTTATTCCTCATCCTTATCCGTACATTCAATTACAGCAAAAAGTTATCGAGCCATTATACGAATCAAAATCAGATGCCGACATTGTTGAGGGATTAGCTGAGCGCCTTGGATTTGGAAATTATATATCGGGCGGAGAAGAAGGTTTGATCGATATCATTACGGATCATCCATCTTTGAAAGGGTACGATAGGGAAACTTTGAAAAAAGGACCTAAATTATTACAAGAATTACCCGAGGGAAGTAATTTTCCTTTAACTTTTTCGACACCATCTGGTAAAATTGAAATTTACGCAGAACAATTAGTTGAAGATGGACAAGCCCTTCCCGTATATCTACCACCTTTAGAATCTCCCATCAACGGAGAGGAGCTCGAATATCCTTTAGCTTTTGTTCAAGGACATAGTAGGTTTCGCACTCATTCTTCTTTCGCAAATGTTCAAAGCCTATTAGACCTTAATCCCGAACCTTTTGTGGACATTAATCCTATTGACGCCAAAAAAAGAGATATTAAAACCAATGATTTGGTGACTGTTTATAACGATAGAGCCCGAACTACGCTCAAGGCGCGAGTCAACCCGATGGTCCATCCAGGGATAATAGATATAACGGAGGGGTGGTGGATCGATCAATTCAAAGAGGGGAGCGTGAATCATCTAACCCACGATGTTATCAATCCCGTTCAAGAAAAAATATACGAACCTAACATGCACATGAATGATGTAGCAGTCGAAGTGATTAAAGCAAATGAGGGAGAAAAATGAATAGAAAACTTGGATTTGTTATAGATCAAGAGAGATGCATAGGTTGCGATACTTGTACAGTTGCCTGCCGACTAGAACATGACTCACCTCAAGGTTTTATTAAAGTCCAAAGCCAAATAAAGGGCCAAAAAGACGTTCCTTTGGGAGATTTTCCTGATTTAACTTTAAACTTCACCCCTAAACTTTGCAATCATTGTGAAAATCCTCCTTGTTTGGAAGCATGTCCCGTGAGTGCGATAGTGAAAAGAGAAGACGGAATTGTTTTAATAGACGACGAATTATGCGAAGGATGTCAGAGTTGCGTAGAGGCGTGTCCTTACAAGGTTATCATATTCAATGTAGATATTAATGTTGCGCAAAAATGTAATTTATGCGCTCATCGTATAGACAAAGGTTTAGATCCTTTCTGTGTCTTATGTTGCGAAGGACAAGCAATCTATTTTGGGGATTTCAACGATCCTCAGAGTAAAGTATCAAAATTAGCGCTTCAAGATAATTTATTTCAACTTCACCCCGAATTTGGAACGAATACATCAATATATTACTCGCCACCAAGGGAGAAGAGACCGCTATGATTCATCGATTAAGTAGATAATATAATGAATGATTCTTTAACAGAAAGAATAAAGAACTTTATAAAAATAGTGCCAAGAGGGAAAATAGCGACTTACGGTCAGATCGCCTCGTATGCGGGTAATCCTCGCGCCGCGCGCTTGGTGTCGTGGATACTTCATTCGTCTTCGAAAAAATATCACCTACCTTGGTACAGAATTGTTAATAATAAGGGCAAAATCTCACTTCCAAAGGGAAAAGGTTACCATAGACAGAAAAAACTATTGGAACAAGAGGGGATTTTGTTTCAAGAAGATGATGTAATCGATTTGAGTAAATTTAAATGGGAAAAGAAATGAAATTTAAGATTTATTAAAATTGAGCAAAATAATAAGGTATAAATAAAATTTCATTAAAATAAGAAGTCAGATAAAAACGAGCAAAAATAATTTGAGTTTAAAAAGGGATATTATTTATTTGCATTATTTCGGGTAATCTTCTCTTTCTTTCTAACCATGAAATCTCTCTTTTATAGTATCTCCAGAAGATCTCACATTTCCCTTTTTTTCCTTCTACTTTAGTTTCGAAATCCCACGGATTTACGATTACTAAATCGCCTTGCCGTATCCACACTCGTTTTTTAATTTTTCCTCTCACTCTCCCGATTCTATGCTCTCCATCCTCACAAAATACCTCCATTCGTTCTTGCCCGTAAATATCGGTGACTCTTGCGAACATTTCGCCTTTTCTTCTTGAGGGCATTTTGATCCTCTTGATAGGTTCTTGTGAATTATATCCTCTCTTTTTTCCTCTTCGTCCTCCCATTATTTTCACCTCCAACTTCTTTTAAATTACGCTAAATATTATTAACCTTTCTTTTTTTGATAATTCTAATTTATTTTTTATAAAGACAACTAAGCTCCAACGACATCTGATTAATAATGATCGTAAAAGTAATGAAAAATGAAAAATCAAGTTTCCATTAAAATAAACCATGAAACAGACGTGACATATCGATTTTTAATATCGATTTAGTAATTTCAAATCGAAAATCGTTTGAAACATCATTTAGCTGTATTTTATATAATTAGAGATAAGTATTAAATTTGATTATTATAAACCCTATATATGCGAAGGATCTCTTTATTTTTAATGATAACTATTTATACGATATTTAACTAAAATGATTGTAATATAATTTAAAATCTATTCAAAATGAAATCCTTAATCATAATTAATTTAGAAAGAAGATGAATCGAAAGAGTTTTACAATACCAAATCGTAGAGACATGGAGCTTCACGCAATACATTATTTAAGTGAGAAAGAATCCCTCTTTCCAAAAAAAGAAATATCTTGCTTAGTAATTTTTTGTCACGGTTTTACTGGTGATAAATACGAATGGGGACGGTTCACTAAGACAGCAGAAAAATTAAGCGAAATTGGTATTGATAGTCTTTTGTTTGACTTTTCAGGCTCGGGGGAAAACGAAAGAGAATACGTCACCTTAACAAAACAATGCCACGATTTAAAAGATGTATATAACTGGGCAATTAATAAAAACTATATCAGAATCGGCTTTATTGGACTCTCGTTCGGAGGTTTGACAGTTTTAGGTACAGATATTCCGGACATTAAAACAATAATATTTTGGGCACCTGCGTTTAGCATAAGAAAGCTTTTTAACCCAAAAGTCCAAGAAAGTTTAAAGAAAACCGATCTTAAATTACCTTCTTCCGGAGGTCAAGAGCCTATTATGATTAATCATTCCTTCATCGAAGATCTTTCAAATTATGATGTCGATGAGCTTGTTAAAAAATTTTCCCTACCTACTTTAATAATACAAGGGACAAGAGACCGATCAGTAAGACTTGAAGATACGAGAAGATTTTTCAAACAAATGCCTCAAGACGATAAACACAAGCTCATTGAAGTACCTAAGGCAACCCATAATTTTGATGGTGAACAGTTAGATCAATTCATCGCTGAAACCATTTCTTGGTTAAAAGAATATCTATGTGATTAAAGTAAAGAGAGTGAGAATTTGAGGTTATTAGGATTAATAGGAGGCATGAGTTGGGAAAACACCATAGAATATTACCGCACTCTTAACAAAATGGTTCACAATAGGTTAGGAAATTGGAACTCGTCGAAAACTTTACTTTATTCGGTCAATTTTGAAGAATTCCTTCCTCTTCAAAATGAAGGTAAATGGGACGAAATTACTGAAAAGATGATATCAATAAGTCAAAAACTCGAACAAGCAGGATGCTCGGCATTGATCCTTTGCTCTAACACGATGCATAAAATTGTTAACGATTTAGAAGTACATCTTCATATACCAATTATTCACGTTGTTGATGAAACAGCTAAGGCGATCAAAAGGAATCAGCTTGACACTATAGGGTTATTAGGAACGAGATTTACCATGGAAGGAAAGTTTTACGTAGAAAGATTAAGAAAGCGACACAATTTAGATGTGATTCTCCCTAAGAAAAGCGATAGAGACTATATTCACGAAGCTATTTACACGGAATTTGCCCAAGGAACATTTTTACAACCAACTAAAGATGTATTTTTGAGGATTATAAATGACTTGGAAGAAGAAGGAGCTCAAGGTATAATACTAGGGTGTACAGAAATCCCCCTTTTAATAAAATCTAAAGACATAAATTTACCTTTATTTGACACTATGGAAATCCACTTGAGCGCAGCTGTAAAATTCGCATTAGATTAATTTTTGAACCAACCTACAACTGAAATTTTAAAGAAAAGTTATTATAAATAAGAACATTATTCTTGAAAGATCGGAGTATTAAATTTGGAATTCTATTTTAGTGATTCTCCATCTCTTTAATACAATCCTGACAATATCTAGTAATTTTAATCTCCTGATTTATAGGTTCAAAATTAAATTCTTCAGAAATTAAATACCAAAATTCTTTAATCGATTCTGAGTAAAGGTCGTCAACTTTTTTACATCTTGGACAAATTGCGTGGATGTGGAATTTAGTTTGATTTTCGTATCTCTGAATGCCGTCAATTTCTATTTGAGCGATTTCACCTAGATCTTCTAAAAGATGCAATATCTGATATACAGTCGATAAACTAATATTTTCAAACCTTTTTGAAACCTTGGCATAGATTTCCTCCGCACTTGGATGATTGTGGCTATTCATAACTGCCTCGTAAACGGCAGTTCTCTGTGGGGTTATTTTCAAGCCTTTTTTTTTTAAAAGTTCCTTTAAACGTTTCTTACTCACGATTATTTAATAAGTTTATAATTTATAAAATTAATTCTTATATACTAATGATTATTCATAAAAATTAATTATTAATTAAAAATGATTTTTGACAAAAAAGGTGAAATGCATGAGTGAAGAAAAAATTGGAATTCCGTTATTGGGAGACCCGTTTCCAAAAATGGAGGTCCAAACAACCCATGGTTTGATGACTTTACCAGACGATGCGATTGAAGGAGGACATTGGTTTGTCCTATTTAGCCATCCCGCAGATTTTACACCTGTGTGTACGACAGAATTTCACGCGTTCGCTATAAGAAACGACAAGTTTCAAGATTTAAACACACGATTAATAGGACTGTCTATTGACCAAGTTTTTGCCCACATTAAATGGGAAGAATGGATTAAAGATAACTTGAATGTAGAGATTCCCTTCCCTATTATCGCAGATCACGGTCTTGTGGCAAACAAACTAGGGATGGTTCATCCTGGAAAAGGTTCTAACACCGTTAGAGCAGTATTTATTGTTGACGCAGAGGGAAAGATTCGTCTTATTCTATATTATCCGCAAGAAATTGGACGAAACATGGAAGAAATCCTCAGAGCAATAAAAGCTCTTCAGACAGCAGATAAGAATAAGGTAGCTACGCCAGCAAATTGGCCAAATAACGATTTATTTGGAGATCACGTGATAATTCCCCCTGCAAAAGATGTAAATACCGCAAAAGAAAGACTTGCCAGTGCTGGTAAGGACTACGAATGTTTAGACTGGTGGCTCTGCCACAAAAAATTATAAATTTCTAACTCTTTTATTTTTTTTTTCTTTTGAAATTCTTATTTTTATACGAAAAATACACAAAACGAACCTCCTTTTATTTTGAGCAAAGATAAACCTGGGTATCGGTAGAATCATTCTTAAGAAGAGAAAAAGAAACAAAATAAAAATGGATTTAAAATTAATTTTTAAATACTAAGGTTATATAGGCAATGTAACTCTTATCTAGTTAGTTATGGGTTTTTTTAGAAATTATTACTTCTCATTTCAAAATAGAGAGAAGTTGAATAACAGGATGTATGGCAAATCTATGTTTCAACTACTTCCCCTTTTTCTGAGATCGCGTATGTAATTATTTTACATTTTAACCTTGCTCATAAAGATGTGTGTCATATACTATAATCCTTTTGCGAGGTTGTGTATAAGAAAATATCCATAAAATCTAAAAATATGATTATTATGATAAAACAATCAAATAGAGTTACCGGAAAGATTAAATGGTACAGTGAAAAGAAAGGATACGGATTTATATCCTCTGAAAAACTCGATGAAGATGTATTTTTACATCGCTCTGCCCTCCAAAATAGAGATGAAACTTGTTTCTATACAGGTGACCGTATTAGTTTTACGATTAAGAAGCAGAAAAAAGGATTTGCTGCGATGAATGCAAAGAAGCTTGTAGAAAATGAATATATGGAACAATCTGATGAAGAAATTAAAGATATTTTTTTTACAAATCTTGCACCATCAAATAACCAAGTTGAAAAATCTGTCGAGCAATCAAAAAGATGTATGGATACTTCTTTTAAGGATCTGGAATTGATGCCTGAATTATTACGAGCAGTAAGCGATGCGGGCTATGTTGAACCAACACCAATTCAAGTACAGGCAATACCCCCTGTTTTAAAAGGGAGAGACTTGCTGGGATGTGCCCAGACAGGCACCGGTAAGACTGCAGCGTTTGCGCTTCCTATCCTACAGCAACTAAAAAAGAGTTTGAAAATTCAGAAAGACGAAGCTTCGGGAAAATCGAAAATCAATCAAAAAAAGCGTCGAATTACGGCATTAATAATTGCACCTACAAGGGAACTTGCCATCCAAATAAAAGATAGTTTCAACACTTATGGAAAATACACGGGATTAAGGAGCACGGTTATTTACGGAGGAGTGGGACAAAATCCTCAGGTACAACAATTAAAACGGGGCGTGGACATCGTAGCTGCAACGCCAGGAAGATTATTAGATTTGATAAGGCAAGGACACGTAGATCTCAGATTTGTTGAAGTCTTTGTTTTAGATGAAGGTGATAGAATGCTTGATATGGGCTTTATTCCCGATGTTCGCCGAATTGTCGAGAAGATGCCCCGAGATAATCGCCAAACTTTGCTATTCTCTGCCACACTTCCCCGAGAGATCGTTAAGCTAGCAAAAAGTATTCAAAAAAATGCACTGGAGATAAAAATCTCTCCCGAAAAACCTACATTAGACATTATCAATCAGGTAGTGTGTTTTATTTCGAAAAAGAAAAAACAATCTCTCCTCGAGTATTTACTGGCAAATCCTGCTTTTAAGCGTGTTCTGGTGTTTATGCGCACAAAACGTAGTGCAAACCGAGTCGTAAGAGATCTAACTAGAAAAGGTATCAACGCAGAACCAATTCATGGTAATAAATCACAGACTGCGCGCCAGAGAGCGTTAAAAAATTTCCGTAAAGGAAAAACCCGCGTATTAATTGCTACTGATGTTGCTGCCCGGGGGATAGACGTGGATGATATTACTCACGTAATTCAGTACGACTTACCTGATGTACCTAAGACTTACGTGCATCGTATAGGTAGAACCGCTAGAGCAGGAGCAGGAGGTACAGCAATAGCATTTTGCGAAAAAAAAAACCGCAGTATGCTTAAGGAAATTGAGAAACTGATTCAAATGCGTATAAGGGTATTTAAAAACCACCCTTTCGCTAATTGAGATAATTTTCTTTCTCTTATTTTTCAAGTTAATTTTATTCTTTATTTTTTTCATGTTTCTTATAATTCCCAAGTTCTTAAAGTATTCTTTCACCTTGTAAATAATTTTTGGAAAAATTTGTTTAGAGCAGCTAATTTAGACCGAAATGGTTAATCATTTAAACTCAAGTTTACTAATTATCAATTAGAACGATTTTATTTTCAAGAAGGGGAAAAAAGTATTTAACATTAAGATTTGGATCTGAGTTAAGAACGAAAGCGAATAATAGTTAAAATGATAAA
>WJKD01000623.1 GCA_014729315.1 Promethearchaeota archaeon
AAGATTGAAAATCTGGAACGAATAATTGAGACCGAAAATCTTAGCATTAACGAAGAAAACGAGATTATCGACCAAATTAGCAATCTAGCCGAGAAAAAGAAGAATCAGCTTGAGTCTCAACATAGCGACGATTTATATAAGATCGAACGGAAGATAGAGCTTGTAAAAATAAATTTGGATAAAATCTATGCCCAGTTAAATAAGTGGTCAAGTAAAAGCCAAGAATACCATTCTAAAATGCTGGATCTTTATAAAAAGGCGAACGAACTCAAAGATGAAAAGAAAAGGATGGAAGAGGATTTAATCGAAAATAAAAAAGAAGCAGATCGATATCACGAAAAATTTCTTGAAGTAATGAAGGAACGAAAAAGACTTTACGGAAGACAGCCTCGATATCGCTCTAAGAGTAAGGGATCTCGCAAGAAAAAGGGGCAATTTCGCAGAAGTAATAAAAATAAGCAAGAAATAGAACAAATAAAGCAAGATAAATTAGCAACAGCTTTAGAAAAGCAAAAAGCGGGAAAGAAATTAAATATATTCGAAGCGAGATTAATTCTCGAAAAATCGGGAAAATAAACACTTCTTTCGACGAATAATATTTGTATTTACATAAATCTGAATTCTTAAGAAAGTCATTCTTTTACGAATCAATTTTTTGATATAAGATTAATTGATTTGATTTACGCCTCAACATGTTTTTATTAAAGAAATTATATATTCTATTAATAGATGGACCATTCCGAAAAAGCGACTAAGATTCGAAATTCACTATTAGAGTGGTACGAGAAAAATCAAAACAACCATTATCCTTGGAGGAAAACCTCCGATCTCTATCAAATCTTAATAACGGAAATTTTACTCCAAAAAACTATCGCATCTAATGTTTTAAACATTTACACACCTTTTTTTAAAAAATATACTGGTTTTAAAGCCATTTTAAATACCCCATTAGAAGAATTGAAATCAGACATTAAACAACTAGGTCTTTCAAATAAAAGATCTCAAATCTTAAAGGATTTAAGCAAACTAATTATCGATGAATATAAAGGAACTATCCCTCAGGATCCAGAGGTCTTAAAACAAATTAAGGGAATTGCGGACTACGTAAGTAATGCATACTTATGCTTCGGATTAAATAAAAGAACCCTATTCTACGACGTTAATATAAAAAGATTTATTTCGAGAATATTCACTCAGAATCAAAATGAAAGTAAAATTGATTTTTTCAAAGAGAGTTTAAATTTCTTACTGCCGGACTCGGACGTAAAGTCTATATATTGGGCAATCCTAGATTTTGGCAGTAAAATTTGTACAAAAACAAATCCTCTTTGTAACCAATGCCCCGTATCGAAATATTGTAAATATTATTCAAAAGATTGAAGGGAAATTATTTAAAATTAATTTCTTTGTTATTTATCGTCCTTTTTTCTTCCTTCATAATCATAAAAATGTAAGTCTGTATGCGGACTAAGATTAAGTAAAACATCTTTCCTTTTTTGACATGTTACTTGAAAAATACTTATTTTATTACTTAAAGGGCGAGTATAAGGAAAATATTAACCTAAAATTAAAAAAACCTTTAATTCTAAAGAGTATTACATAATTCATTATTTCAAATTTAGATTAATCTGATGAAAATTGAGTAAGAAATTAGCAGAGATTCGTTCGATTTTGCAAGAGCATCACGAAGAGATGAAAAATGCCATTCCTCTTATTGCGTCTGAAAATGTCACGAGTCCAGCTGTTCTTTTTGTTGAAGAGAATTTAATTCCTCTTGTGAGAGCAAGGATAAGTATCCCTTGGTTTTGAGGAATTCCCTTACGTTAGGATGCCCACCTGCGTATTTCTTTGCGATATCCTCTTTAAAAACCTTTTTCGCTTACGGGTCTCCCGCCTCTGTAAGTTCTTCAAAAGCGGAAAGGCGAGGTTACGGTGAAGTAAACGAGTATCATATTCGTATTCCGTCCATGCTTGGATGTTCGGCGCTTGCGCCAGAAATCGCTCTTTGGATGTGAGCTGCCCCTCCAGTCCCATCGCTCGTTTTTCGAATGCTTTACGCTCTTTGATCCCCGTTGACCCTACGCTCTCGAGGTAGCATTGCTCTGTCTCATCGATCGAGCTGATGTCGTTCACTATCCAGAGCGTCTCGGGAGTAAATTGGAGCCGTAAGAACGCCCATTGGCGGAACGAGGCGCCGTTCATGTAGATTATGGCGCGCTCACCGTCCATGTTGCTTACTAACTTGACCGTGAGTCAATCGTTTATAACGAGCTCAGAGAGGGTTGGTGGTTTGCGCTCCAAGTACCCTTCGAAGTCTTCGTATAGCTACCCCGCTGACTCGGCCACCTGCTCGAACTCCCTAAGGCGCTTGAGTGACTCGTGAAAAGCACAGACCCGCATAAATGTTACGGATTCCAGGAGCGTTTCTAGCCTTGTAAAGCGCCGGAAAGGGTTCTCTCGGAAATCAAGCTCTTCTAGGTTCGGAAAATGCCTGAGCGCCACAAAGTCGAGAGCGCAGAGCTTGTTATGCTCGAAATATTGCCCTTTGATGTGTAGGACAACTTTCATGGTTCGAATGTTCGATAGGCTTGAAATTCGGTTGTGCTTAAAATTGAAACCTTTACACGAAGGCAATTTTTCGAGCCCGCCCGCGGTGGGGATTTTGTTATGGTCGAGATGTATCGCGTATATGTTAGGAACCAGCATATTTAAATGTTGTTTCAAAATAGATTGAATAATGTTGAAGAAAAAATTAAATTGCTGTTTTATAATAAAAAAGTGGCTTTAAGAGTTTATAAAAATAATAATAGAGGTTCTAATCATTTTTCAAAATATTCATTATATTTACTTAGAAGTATATCTTTCCATAGATTAATGTATCTATACTCTCTTCTATGTAAATCAAAGGTAACCTGATTAAACATATTTTCTATATCTTCTAGTATATCTTCAATTGGAAATTGGTTTACTTTTTCAACTTTATTTTGAACGATTTCATAATAACTATTAATTCTGGAATTTAAATCTGAAGTCTCTACATTCCTCGGCAACTCATTTTGAACACCTGCATTTCTAGCAATTAAAGTCGCTCCTTTTGTAATTGAAATACTCCTCTCGATTTGTGGTATGTATATAAAATTAGAACTCCCTCCTTTTGATTCCGATTTAAAGGGTTTATATTCTGAGGAGGTTTGACCAATCATTACATTTGAACAAACTTCCTTTAATCCAAAATATTTCAAATATTTACCAAATTCAGAATTATTCATCAATATTACTTCTTGGTTATTTAAACTAAACCTGTAAATTAGATCAATTAAATTTTTGAAGTATAAATTCAAATCCTTCTTACTATATTGGCTTAGTTCCAAGGCATTGATCAAAATTCCATGAGACTTCTGAAAATCTTGTGTAATTTTTTCTATATTCTTGGGATCTAAAAGAAGTTCTTTTGGAAACCGTAAAAGAGAATAATTTTCTGAATTTAATAACGAAAATCTTAAAGTATAATCGTAATAATCATCATTGATTTGATAAAATTCAAAATATGGAGCAACAAAAAAATCCAAATTTTCAATTGGATTATATTTTTTAACATTCCCTTTTTCACCTGCAATTGCTCGATAATAATTAAGAGGGATCTGTGTATTTGCCAGCATGGTTCTCTGATATCTAAGAACTTTTTTATAAAAATCAGTGAAGTTATCAGGCTCTTCCAAAAACTCTAAATTTATTATCTTCTCATCATTAAAAAGTCCCTCAAATTCTTCAAAGTATTCTAAATATTTTACATAAAATACTCTATCTCCTCCATATTGGAATTTAAAAGTTTCAGGATCAATAAAATAGTGGAGATTTCTTCTACTTACCAAGTTATAACAAGCAGATTGAAAATTATATAAATAAGATCCATCAATGTATATTTTACTCCCATTTGGTAAAATTTCATTGTAAAAGTGAGAATATTGAACTAGATATCTAAAATAATAATCCAAACTAATCTCCTTTAATTTGTTGTTTTACTAATAGATGATAATTTTCGTTTAGAATAGGTGATTCTTTAGGATGAATTATTAGCTTACATTTTTCTTTTTCAATTGAAAGTAATCCAAATCCATATTTTTCAAGGATTTCTGTAGAGACCAATTCCTTATACTTATGCCAGATCCCTAAATAACAATAATTAGCACATAATTGATTGGTTTCTATTTGATTCAAGGCAGATTTCCAGTCTTTTATTTTAAGCTCAACTGCATGTATATCATTATTTTCATCAAGATAAGTAAAATCAATCCTTTTTCTAAAGAATTTTACTTCATGACTACATTCGTAGTCGCAGAAACTTTTTTCGATATAATTATGCATTAATCTTTCTTTCATTTTTTTTCAAATTAAATCTGTCTTATTCTTAAATATTTTAAGTTTGAAAATTTCTTTTTAATCTTCTCTGGTATGCTTTTAACAAAAGAGATCCCCATAAAAAAATTATCTAAGGATTCAAAACCCTTCTCTTGAAAATTTGCTTTAAGTTCAACGCTAGCATCATAAAATTCTTTATCTTTTACTATTAATTCATTAATGTCATTCATTAAACAAAATGAGAGATGTAATGCATCTCCGGTGTGAAGTTTGTAATTTGAACCAATAAACCAAGCTAATTTATATAATAAATCGTCTACAGGAACGATATTGGATATTGAATAAATCTTTTTTAAAATCATAGGACTTTTAGAAGCACTATTTCTTCTATTTAAAACGCAAAGAATCTCCAATATAGAGATCTCTGATAAACAGATGATTTGCTCTTTATTTTCAATTTCTTTAATTAGTTTAATTATAACATCAAGATTTTCATCCCCAGTCGTACCACCTTTCTCGAAATTCTCTTTCTTTTGTTTGTTTAATGCAAAAAAACTAAATAATATATCAGAATCAATAAATATTAATGATTTCATAATCTTTTGCCGCTTTTTCATTTTTAATTGTTTTCTCTATCGTTGCTAGCATCTCCAAGATTCTCGAATCACATCTTTAACAGAATAACCAGAATTAATTATTGAGTTATATTCTTTCTCTAAGTCTCCCTCTAGATTTGAAAATATTGATTTTTTTTCAAAAATGTCATCCCTAATTTTTGAATTGATAGCTGTTTTTGGATACCAAAAATAAGAGAATGAAATGATATCTTTTTGTTCTTTATTTTCAAATTTATCTAATATTTCAAGTGCTTTTAATTCACTTGAAAGCAAATTATCTGTGAGTGTCTTAGCTATTTTATTGCCTGTTGGAGTAAGATTATAAATATTAATTCTTTTATCAGCTTGAAATTGCACTTTTTTTTTTGTTACCCAATTATTGTCCTGATAAACTTGAATAATATCGTTTACTTGAGTAGCGAAATCTCCATAATCATAGGGAGTATAAGTAATATCTACTTCAAATTCACTATCAAGTCTAATAATATCAATTAACTTTTGCAATGTAGTGCTTCCTTTTATTTCTCCTCCATACTTATAAAATAGAATGAAAATTAAATCCCCTAAATTTATTTTTTTTAGTTTCAACAATCTCACCTAAGTATAATATGCATATTCATAATGAAAAATTTATAGTTTAGGTTATATAAATAAAAAAAAGATATAAAATAACTTTGAGTCTATTGAATTTCAAACTTTCAATTTTTCTTCTATTATATCTTAGACCCCGTATCACCTCGTTGACCGACGACGAGATCCACGCAACCGTCGAGGAATCGCTTTCGAACGAGTTTTCCTTTTACGGACAGGAATACATCAACGACGCGCTCTATTCGCTCGGAATCCTCAAATAACCCTCTTTCCCCTTTTTTTTGCTTTTCTTTATCTTTTGCTTTTTTTTCTTTTTTAGTGTTGTTTCTTTTTTATTTTTTTATAAGCTCATTAATAACTTTAATTTTCACATGGTTATTCTATCTCTCAATCCAGATAATATAATGTTTTGTTTTTATCGTAAAGATAATTTTTGAAGAGAATTTTTTATTGATCAGGTCCAAGGAGGATCAATACATGAGGTTGGACTCACTCCCAGAAGATTACTTAACTCTACAGCTAATTCCGTTCCTGCTTGATTTAATTCGATGGTTCTTTGACCGAGTTCAAATAAGAGAACCAAAAGTATTTCCACTATCTCACTTCGGCGTAGCTTTTTTAAGAGATGCCATTTTTCGTCTTTTTGGCTTTTTCGTGCCACTCTGCATCTTTTAGATCGAGCTCAGTATTTATTACAGGTATTAACCTTGAGGATTAGCCGAAATCATCGGAGACCTTTTTTTTTTAACGAGTAGCTCCAAAAGAAGCATCACAAAGAGGACAGATATTATACTCACTAAGTTAAAGTGCCGACAATTAAAAAGATTTTAAGTGGAAAGTTAATCCAGGTTAAGGTAGGTTCTTTTTATTCGCTTATTCTCAATTTTTTTACAGAAAATTAGAGCCAAATCCGTATATTTGTCCGTTTCGACCATTTAGACTTTTTTATTCACATCTCTAAGATTCCTTCAATAGATCTATTCTAATGAAAAAAGCTTTAATTCTAATGAGTATTACATAATTCATTATTTCAAAGTTAGATTAGTCTGATGAAAATTGAGTAAGAAATTATCGGAGATACGTTCGATTCTCCAAGAGCATCACGAAGAGATGAAAAACGCTATCCCTCTTATTGCCTCTGAAAACATCACCAGTCCCGCTGTTCAAGAAGCGTGCAATTCTGACTTCTCACACCGCTATGCGGAGGGTTGGGTGGGTGAGCGCGTTTACGCAGGATGCAAATACATAGACATGATCGAACAAGAATGCATGGATCTAGCAAAACAATATTTTAACTGTGTGCACGCCGATGTGAGACCGGTCTCTGGAGTGATGGCCAATCTTGTTATGTATAACGCATTTACTTCAGAAAACAATGGAAAAATGTGTGCGATGCCCATACCTAAAGGAGGGCATATCTCTCACGCACCAAAATATACTAGTAGTGGAAGGCCAATTTTTGGAACAGCAGGTACAGTTCGGGGATTAGATATTAAGTATTTGGCTTTTGACGAGGAGAACATGAACATCGAACCTGACGAATCCGCAAAAATTATAAGAGAATTTGAACCGGAGATGATTTTATTTGGAGCATCGGTGTTTTTGTTTCCTCATCCCGTCAAAGAATTAAGCGATGTGGCGAAAGAAGTTGACGCATACGTAGGATACGACGCTGCTCATGTCGCGGGTTTAATTGGTTCAGGATATTTCCAAGATCCTCTTAGAGAGGGAGCAGATGCAATGTCCTTGAGTACACATAAGACCCTTCCCGGTCCGCAACACGGAGCAATTTTATCAAATAGAGAAGATATGATAAGTAAATTGAAATCTGCTGCGTTTCCTGCGCTATTTAGTAATCATCACCTACATAATGTGGCGGGATTCGCTGTAAGCTTAGTTGAAATGCTTGAGTTTGGAAAAGATTATCATAAAGACATTATCCATAATGCGAAGCAATTCGCAGAAGCACTTAGTGAAAGAGGTTTCAATGTTCTATGCGAGCACCTCGGATTTACCGAATCTCATCAAATTGTCGTTGATATCGCCGAATTTGAAAAATCAATAGGATTGGGTGGAGATATTGAAAGATTACTCGAATCGGCTAATATCATCGTAAATAGGAACTTGTTGCCTTGGGATATTAGAGAGGGGCGCCATTATATGAATCCTGGTGGATTAAGACTCGGTACTAGTGAAGTGACTCGATTGGGAATGGGTAAAAACGAGATGGAAGAAATAGCGGAATTTTTTAAGAAATTGATTATTGATAAGAAAAAACCGAAAAAGATTCGTCAAGAGGTTTCCAATTTCAGAAAGGAATTCCAAGAAGTAAAGTATTGTTTCCAAACTCCTAATAAAGCTTACGAATATATCAAATTCTATTAAATAATGGGTGAAAGGATAAAAAAGGAACAATAGTAAAATTTATCTTTTAGTAATAATTTCCTAAAATATTAATCCTACTTATTATTTAGAGTTTTATTATGAAGCTTGATGTTCTTGAAGAGACCGATAGAAAAATAGTGTTCGTTATCGAAGGCATTTCAATTGAAATGGCTAATGCTATTAGGCGAATAATATTAACAGAAATTCCTTCTATGGCTATTGATGAAGTTATTATCCTAAAAAATGATTCTCCTCTATATGACGAGATTCTTGCCCATAGATTGGGAATGATTCCAATAAAGACAGATCTTAGTAAATATAATTTACCAGGCGAATGCGAATGCGGAGGTTTTGGTTGTCCTTTATGTCAAGTTTCTTTTACATGCGATATCACAAATACCACAAATAAAGAGTTAATAGTATATTCGGGAGATTTGAATTCAAATGATCCTGATATCGTGCCTGTAAACGAGAATATTCCTATTGCAAAAATTGATAAGAATAGTAAAGTAATTTTGGAATGTTATGCAATTTTAGGAAGAGCAAAAGAACATACCAAATTTTCTGCAGTTTCAAATTGTTTTTATCGCTTTTATCCGATTATCGAATTAAATGAGAGTGCAATTAAAAACAAAGAGGTAAAAGAAACAATAGTTAACTTATGTCCAAAAAACCTTTATGCCCTTGAAGGAAACACACTCAAATTAAAAAAAGATTACTGGAAAACATGTAATCTTTGTATGGCGTGTGAAAATAATTCTGAAGGAAATGTTAAAGTGGATTGGAAAAAAGAAACTTATATTTTCTCCATCGAAACCGATGGAACTCATAAATTTGATGTCCTACTCAAAAATACTTTTGAAGTATTTTTAGAAAAGATTAGCGAATTTTCTACAAAATTAGAGGAATTAGAAATCGAATCGTAGTAAAACCAAGTACCAAAAAATTATTAAAAAATCAATAATTACTTAAATAAAAACTATTATACTGTGGAAAAGCGCTATGTCACATAAAATAACAGGCCCTTCAAACTTTTATGTCAGGACGCTAATTCGAGACTTAAAAAAAACAAAGAAAAGAATTTGGAGAACCTTGTCTAAAAAATTATCTGGGCCTAGGCAAAACAGATTAGAAGCGAATCTTTATCGAATTAACAAAAAAACAAAAAAGGACGATGTGATTGTAGTACCTGGAAAGGTGTTAGGAATTGGTGACTTAGATCATAAGATAACAATTGCGTGTCTTTCAGCATCAAAGTCTGCAAGAGCTAAAATTGAAGCTTCAGGAAGCAAATTTATGACTATCGAGGAGTTATTACAAGAAAACCCTAAAGGGAATAATGTGAAGATCTTTTACTAAATATATAAAGGGAAAAATACATGATTGAATATCAAATCTTTGACGCAAAAAACCAAATATTAGGACGATTCTGCAGTCAAATTGCGAAAAAAGCTTTACTAGGTCAGCATATCGTTATTATCAATGCAAAAGACGCTATAATCAGCGGAAACAAAAAACAGATTCACGAAAATTATTTAGCAAAACTTAATGTTCGCACTGCGACAAATCCGCGAAGGGGACCTTTCTGGCCACGACGTCCAGATAACCTCATGAGAGGGGTTATTAGAAAAATGTTGCCTCGAAAAAAATTACGAGGAAAATTAGCTCTGAAGCGCGTTCACATATACATTGCGGATATCCCAGAAAGATTTAAATCTAAATATCAAAAATTAGTTCCTGGGGAAATCCCTAACGCAGATAAAACCAGATTATCGTATTATAACAAATTCATCACTCTCGAAAATTTATGCAGCAGAATCGGATGGAATAAAAGTGGAGTTGAAGCTTAGAAATGTCCGAAAAAGTTAAAAATATTCAGTCGTCCGGAAAGAGGAAGAGGGCTATTGCCAGAGCGATATTGAAATACCCCTCTAAAGGACAAGTTAGAATAAATAACGTTCCTTTAGATATCTACGAACCAGTAATTGCTAGATATCGAATTCAAGAGGTTCTTGATGTTGCCCGACATCCGAAACTGGAAAAATGTGATATAAATATAAAAGTTAACGGTGGAGGCATAATGGGGCAAACTGACGCAGTTCGCATATCAATTGCGAGAGCAATCGTCAAATTTCTTGGAACGAAAAAAATCGAATCAATTTTTAGAGAATACGACGACTCCTTATTGAGTGGAGATTCAAGAAGGACCGAACCTAAAAAATTTGGCGGCAAAAAAGCCCGCGCAAGAAGACAAAAGTCGTTTCGATAATTTTCTTTTAAAATTAAAAATCTTCTTTATATCTCATTCTATTATTAGTTTAGATTAACATAGTAGTTCGATTTATTACGAGAATTTGGTAGTCATTAATCAATTCTTCTTAATTTATAATTTATTATCGAGAACTATTAATATCGAATTATTTTAAATTGTTAATATTACAATCTAATTTAAATATTATACAATGAACTAATATGAGTGAAATTCAAGAGTTTTCAGTAATGAAAGAAGGCGACATCTATAAGTATTTCATATATGGGAAATGGAAACATTCCGAATCAAAAAAAACCGTTCCAGTAAAAAATCCCTACAATAACAAAGTTATTGGAAATGTTCAAGCATGTACTAAAGAAGAGGTAGACGAGATTATTCAATGCGCTCGAGAAAATATTGACTGTTGGGTGGAAACCCCTTTAAAAGAACGAGCTAAAGTGCTCAGAAAAGCGGCAGAATTGATAGAAAAATGGGCAGAGCCGTTGGGTAAGATATTACTGACTGAAAATGGAAAGCCTATTAAAAGCGCTATTTCAGAAATAGCCAGAACGGCAGACATTTTCAATGCAACAGCGGATTCAGTTTCAGTTCTAGCGGGGGAAACTATTGTCGGTGATGCTTTTGAAGGATATACGAGAGAAAAAATTTCAATGACCTATAGAGTGCCTTTAGGAGTAGTTTTATGTATTGGACCTTTTAATTATCCCTTTAACCTTACGGGCTCTAAAATCGCTCCAGCTTTATTGGCAGGAAATACAGTAGTGGTGAAACCGCCTTCTCAAGGAGCAATAACTCCTTTACATTTTGGGATTATTTTAGAAAAGGCGGGAGTCCCTCCAGGTGTATTTAATATTATTACAGGAAGAGGATCTGAAATTGGGGATTATCTTACGTCCCACGACGGGATTAATATGGTAAGTTTTACTGGGTCCTCTGAAACTGGTAAACAAATAGCGCAAGTTGCGGGATTAAAACCTCTTTTACTAGAGCTTGGGGGGAAAGACGCAGCTATAGTCCTTGACGATGCAGATTTAGAAAAAACATCTCAAGCGATCGTATCTGGTGCATTTTCGTATAGTGGTCAGAGATGTACGGCAGTTAAAAGAGTTTTACCAATGTCCAACATCGCCGATCAATTAGTAGAGATGGTAACTCTGGAGACTCTGAGCTTATCAATTGGAGATCCTGCGGAAAATAATACAATTGGCCCTTTGATAGATTCTAAACAATGCGATTACGTACAAGGATTAATTGACGATGCGCTAGAAAAAGGAGCAACGCTTAAATGTGGAAATAAACGAGAGGGAAACATCATGTGGCCTACAATATTAGATAATGTGACGGAAGAGATGCGAATTGCGTGGGAAGAACCCTTTGGTCCCGTCTTACCTTTTCTGAGAATTAATAGCGCTGAAGAAGGTATTCGAATCTCGAATGAATCCAAATACGGTTTACAAGGTATGATCTTTACGGAAAATATTGAC
This sequence comes from Promethearchaeota archaeon, assembly GCA_014729315.1. Next base: position 11,709 of record WJKD01000623.1, read on the forward strand.
TTGGCTTTTAACATCGCTCAGGAATTAGAGGTAGGCACTGTTCAGATAAATGGAAAAAGCTCGAGAGGTCCCGACCATTTTCCCTTTTTAGGAGCAAAATCTTCTGGTTTAGGGACACAAGGCATTAAATACGCTATCGAAGCGATGAGCCGTCCTAAAGTGATTGTTATGAATTTATCAGAAGAAGGTAAATTGGTCAAGGAATGCGTCGTTCCTAATAGTTAACATCAAATCTTTTTTGTTCTTATATAAACTAAGTTTTCGAGCTGAAATTTGCACCAAGAGATTGTAGATCTTCTAAGAAGCTTGGGTAAGAATCTTTTATAATATCTAGATTTTTAATCTTAGAGCTTGAAGAAGAGTATAATGCGGCAATGATACACGCCATTGCTATTCTATGGTCATTATCGTGATTAATCGTAGTACCTTTCAATGAGCTGTGATTTATAACGAGTTTGTCCTTTTCTTCTTTCAAATTCCCCCCCATTTTTGAGAGTTCTCGAGCAATTACGGAAATTCTATCAGACTCTTTATGTCTTAAATGAGCAGCGTTAAAGAGAATTGTCTTACCTTGGGCGTATACACCTATTACCGCTAAGATCGGAAACAAATCTGGGATATTACTGCAATCTATTTCGATCCCCTTCAATGGGTGTTCCTTTATATTTCCATATATAATTACTTGTTTTTTATCCTCAATAACCTCAATTTTCGCTCCCATATCTTTTAAAATTTTGATAATTCGTTTATCACCTTGAGGATTCTTAATATCCAAATTGTTGATTATTATCTTCGAATCTTGAGGGGATAAAACACCAGCTGCAATAATGAAGGCAGAAGACGAAAAATCACCGGGAATTTCGTAGACTATGGGTCTAAACTTTTGATCAGGCGAAATTAGATAAGTTCTAGTCTTATTTGGTAAAATCTTTTCTTGAATATAGACGCCAAACGATTTTAGAACATCAAGAGTTATTTGGACATAGGGATAAGAGATTAGAGGAGTTATTGATTGAATTCTTAAAATATCTCCTTCGGGACAATTGAGTTTTGAGCCTAAGAATAATAATGCCGTGATAAACTGTGAACTTATGTTTCCAGGAATTTTTACAATATCACATTTCTTTTTTCTTCTATATATGCGAATATATCTCTTTTTAACCTTATATTTACCACCTAGAGCTTTCAGTGCCTCTAAAAGAGGCGTAATGGGTCGATTTCTCCTCAAGAACTCTCCGGTCAATGCTAGTCCTCCCTCAATTAACAATGCGAGAGCGGAAAGAATTCTTAAAGTGGTCCCCGAGTTTTTACAGTCCAATCTCTTTTTAGTTCGATTAAATGCCCTCTCAGTCCTTTCAACAATATAAGAATTTTTAGATTCTTGGAGAACTTTAACTCCCAATTGGATTAATATATTAATTGTTACTCTTACATCCCCAGTATCAAGCGGATTTTTAAGAACTGATATGCCATCAGTTAAGCTTGCAGCTATAAAAGCTCTATGGGAGTAACTTTTTGAGCTAGGTGCGATAAGTTCGCCCGATAATTGTTTAATGGGATTTATTTCCATAAATTTCATTGAGTTGATCTAAGATAGTCTTCGTTATATTTTTAATTATATAATATGTCGGAATTGGATTTATTTAGTGATGAATGAATTTTTCAAGAAAAAGTAGATTTCTAAAGTCTATTTAATTATCTTATCTAAGAGAATTAATTTTATTTATATAAGTTAATTAGTGTTATTCATGGGAGACAATTCTTTCGGAAATGTGTTTAAAATAACATCTTTCGGAGAAAGTCATGGAAAGGTCATTGGAATAATAATCGATGGGGTTCCTGCGGGTTTAACTCTAGATATGAAATTTATGCAAGAAGAAGTCAATAAACGAAAACCAGGACAATCAAAACTCACTACTTCTCGTTCTGAATTAGATCAAATAGAAATTCTTTCTGGAGTATTCAACAATTCCACTACTGGCGCACCAATCTGTATGATCGTTAGAAATAAAGATATTGATTCTTCTAAGTATGAAAAGTTTAAACATATACTAAGGCCGTCACACATTGATTTTGTGGCTCTTAAAAAGTACGGTGGTTTTTCCGATTATAGGGGTTCAGGAAGATTCTCTGGAAGAATTACGGCAGGATTTGTCATGGCGGGAGCTGTGGCTAAATTACTATTAAAACGAATAAATATCGAAGTATTCGCTTACACTAAATCTATAGGAGATATCTCTGACGAGAAAACCCCTCAAATTGAGCATCTTGAAGATTATAAAAATATTCGAGAGAATTCCTTAGTAAGGGCTATAGATTTGGATAAGTCTAAAATGATGGAAGGATTAATAGAACAAGTGGGAAATAATAAAGATTCCATAGGAGGTACGATCAATTGTGTAATTAATAATGTACCTATCGGTATCGGAGATCCGATATTCAATAGTCTTGAATCAAACCTCAGTAAAGCAATGTTTTCCATCCCCGCAATTAAAGGAATAGAATTTGGCGCCGGATTTAAAGCAGCAAAGATGAGAGGATCAGAGCACAACGATCCATGGACAATAAAAGATGGAAAAATAATCACTACAAAAAACGATTCTGGAGGAATAATTGGAGGGATATCTACGGGAATGCCTATATATTTCTCGGTGGCAGTCAAGCCTACGGCATCTATTGGATTACCCCAAAAAACGGTGGACATTAAGCAGATGAGAGATGTGGAATTAGAATATAAAGGACGACACGACCCTTGTATAGTACCTCGAGCAGTGGTGGTAATAGAGGCAATGACAGCAATCACTCTATGTGACTTTTTATTGAAAGACGGATTGATTGCCCCGGTTTTATAATTTAAACTTATAATTAATTAGCACGAATTAATATTATTAAAAAATTATAATTAAGATAAAATGAATGTCTCGTAGAGATTAAGTAATGATACAATTAAGGTGTATGAATTTTGATTAACATAGGGATAATAGGGGCTGGCACCCACGGTTGGGATCATTGCATGGGATTTGATAAACTAGATGATGCTCAAGTGGTTGCAGTTGCAGATCCAAATGAAAAAAATCTTGAGACAAGTAAATCTGCAATCCAAAGAAGTTCGCCATCATTCATGGCTGATTATGAAGATTTATTACAGATCTCAGAAATTCAAGCTGTTGTCATTGCTACTCCTACATATTTACACCCCAGAATAGCGATTGATGCCTTAAAAGCTAAAAAGGACATTTTGTTAGAGAAACCAATTGCTCCAACTATCGAAGAAACAGATAAAATTATAATAGAACATGGCAAAACGGATCAAATTATTCAAGTTGGCTTGGAATATCGCTATTCCAACTTGTATCGTACAATGGCTCATCTAGTTGAAGATGGAATTTTTGGAAATGTAATGATGGCTTATTGTAAGGAGTATCGAGATAATTTTCCCAGTCCTTGGTTTTTTGACGAAAATAAGTCAGGTGGAGCTTTATTGGATAAAAATGTTCATCATTTTGATATTTTTAATTGGCTGGCTAAATCAGCTCCTAAAAGAGTTTATGCTATGGGAGGACAACATGTAGTTAAATCAGGTCATAAAATTGATTGTATCTATTCTATGTATCAAGGCAAAGTCCTGGAAAATCCCAACATAGTAGATCACGCTAATGTATTAATAGAATATGAAAATGGAGCGAAAGCGAATCTAAGTCTCTGTATGTATGAGCGTCAACCAATTGAAGGATTAGAAATAGGTATAATTGGCGATAATGGAATCTGGGCGTCAACCAAAGAGGACGAAAATCTTATCACCAACGGTCATCCTTGGGGAAAGATCAATGAAATTGACGTAGATTATTATTCAGATAACGAGGGTCTTGTACATATAGGAGTTCAAGCAGAAAGACGAAGTTTCATTGAATGCATAAAAAAAAGAGAGCAACCCTACGCAAATTTGTTAATTGGAAGGCAAGCTTGTTTAATTGCGTTTGCAGCTGAAAAATCAATTAAACAAGACCGCGCTGTAGAAATTGCAGAGTATAAAAATCCAAGCGTGGAGGAGATTTTTCAAAAAAAAGGGTATGAATCGATATCTAAAACACCTCCGACATTTTCTCTTCCAGATTCTCAGGTTATTCCCAAAAAAAAGCAATTTCTAAGATCGAAAAAGAGAGAATTAAAGAAAAAGTTGAAAAAAATAGAAAAAAAAATAAACGAGTTATCAGAATGAAAAATCTCGTTAGAGTTAAAAGAAGTAAATATACTCATTATCTGAGATTTTTCGTTTTAAACTCACGACAAATAGCGGAATAAAGAAACTATTTAAAAACGAATTTATTTATTATACATAATTGCAAAATTAATAATGGAGAGGAATATTTTCCCCTTAAATAAAAAATAAAATGTCAAAAAAAATCAATACCTCCAGCCAATTTATTGAATTTTACAAGAAGAAAGGTGATTATCTGGTGGAGCTTTCCAAAAATCATTTATCGAACAAAGAATACAAGAAAACCCTTGAATTATTGAACCAAGCTTATGCTATGTATCAGAAAGGAAACTGTGTCGAAGATGCTGAAAAAACAAAACAAAAATTTATTCAAATCAAAGAGAAATATTTTAAACCAAAAAGTTAGTCTTCAGACTTTCTCTTAGTCTCGAAATTTAGCTGCTTTTCTATTAATTTATTTAGAATCCTTTCTATATGCGAACCTCTCCAAAAAATTCTATTACAATTTTTATTTACGCAACGATAAAATTCATCAAAAGTCTTATAGGTCTCCCCTTTGACTTCGTTTTTAACAGATTCTTTATTTTGAACCTTTTTTAATTCTGAATTGCATACCGAACATCTCGAATGAGCAAAGGAAAAGTTATAATTTAAATGGAGTTTATCTTTAAGTTGTTTTAAATAATTATACACGCCCTCGCCGTCCAAATAAATGCATCTATTTTTTGCTTTCTCGCAAAAAGGATAATCTCGAGTTATTATGATCCTATTGTCTTTTATAGCGTATTCTAACAATTTGTCGTCTGGAACAGGAGAGATATGAAAATAAGATTCAAGCTCATCAGCGTAAATGGTGTCATACCCAAAAATTCGGAGAAATCTCGTAAGCTTCCCGAACATAGCATCTGTTAAAAACTTCATCTTTCTAAGAATTATAATACAAAATTTATTATATAATGTAATAGTGTTTTTTCATAAAATAATAAATGGGTCTTCAATATTTATGGTAAATGCAGAATCCTTGATGAAAAAGGCGGTCGAATTTCATGGACATACATGTCCGGGAGTAACTATCGGTGTTTTAGTAGCTAAATACATTCTCGAACATGGAAACGATTTCTCTGTTGACGAAGAGCTGGTTTCGGTTGTAGAAAACGATAATTGTAGCGTTGATGCCCTACAAGCCTTACTTGGCACTACATTTGGAAAAGGAAATCTAATTTTTAAGGATTATGGAAAAAACAACTATACATTTTATAATAGAACTAAAGAAAAAGCCGTTAAATTGTCTTTAAAATCCGAAAATTTTGGAAATCGAGAGTTGTCCCAAGAGAAAAGAATAAAAAAACTCTTAAATTCAAAACCGAAAGATATTTTTAATATAGAAAGGGTTGAGTTTGATCCTCCCCAAAAAGCGCAAATATATGATTCGATTATATGCGATCATTGTGGGGATCCCACTATGAATACAAGGATAAAAAATCTTCAAGGTAAGAATTTATGCATTCCTTGTTATCGAAAAGTTAAGTCGAATAATTAGAATTAGAATATTACTCTTTATGAAGTAAGAATCGATTCTAGATTTAAAAATTATGAAGTTCGGAGCATTAAAAAATAAAAATTTATTACTTAGATTAGATTAGAGTTTATATTAGAGTTTATATTTTCGATGTTTTTGAGTTTTACAAAACCTCTAAACATGATAATTCGAGAATTTTCACGGAACGAAATTAATGAAATTACAGATCTTATGCGAAAGCTGTGTTCATTAAAAGGACAAGAATTTAACGAAAAACGATGGAGAAAAAGTTTAGAAAAACAAATGGAAATAGATACTAATCCAGAGGTTTTAGTTGCTTTTAACAAAAATTCTGAAGAAGTCGTCGGTATGGCTCATTGTTCTATAAAAACCTCCGATAAAGGATTCCGATTTGGCTATGTTTCGAATCTTATAGTAAAGGAGGAAAAGCGAAGAACTGGAATTGGAGAGAATTTGATGAGGCATATAATCGACCATTTCAAAAAAAATCATATCCAATCAATTAGATTGGCTTTAAAAAATAATTTAGACGAAGCTGCGCAAAAACTTTTTATAAAACTAGGTTTTAACGAACAATTTCGAATATACGAGCTTCAGCTATAATATTAATGAAATTTGCTAATCAAACATATTACAAATCAATATAAAGATGATGAAATTCACATGATTAAAGAAATAGAAAAAAACAACACCTTAATAGTAAAAGGTCCCACAAGAGTCAATTTATTAGAAGGCAAAATAGATGTTTTAGGAAAAAAAATAGAACCTGAGGAAAGTAAAGAAGTAAAAAAAGATACAAAAGATTTTCTTGTTGACGACGAGAGCGTATTGATCGTTCCAAGTGGAAATACTTACCCTCTTTTTACCTTAGAAAAGTCAAAATTAGAGATATTTACGTCCACTGAAGATGAAAATTTATTTCTTATCGACGAGAATTCTATTGTAGACGAATGGATCGAAATTAAGGACGAGCTAATAGAAACTATCAACAAAGGAGAGGTGAGTCCCCTAAAAATAATGGTTTTAGGTATAAGTTGTGGAAAAACTACATTTTGTAAGTATTTAGCAAACAACTTTCTCGACCAAGGTTTTAAAGGTGCTTATCTTGATTCAGATTTGGGGCAACAGATGTTCTTTACCACCACCTTAAATATCGGCAGAGTGGAAAACCCGTTACTAACCAATGATGATGTTGAGAGTGAATTTATGGCTTTTGTCGGTTCTACTTATCCGAAAGGAAATTTAAAATTTATAGTATCTCAATCGTCAAAGGATCTTATTGATGAATATCTCGATGATAATAATGATACAGATTACATTCTTATAGATACTGATGGTTGGATAAAAAGCGAAGCTGGAATAATTTACAAGAAGTTTTTCATAAAAACAGTTAATCCGGATGTTTTGGTCATATTTTACGATGAAGAGATTGAGGAGTTAGAACAAATAGAAGAGATGGCAAAATTAAGAAAAGATAGAATAATTTATCGTATTGAAGAGAAAAACACCTATTACTACGAAAAATCGAAAGAGGAACGAAGATGGCTCCGACAATCAATAATATCAAAGCGATTTGAAGATTTTATGAAAATCAGTATTCCCCTTGATGATATTAAATTTATTAAAAAGGATTACGATGTAGAAGCAGACGAGGTTATTGAGAAGGAAATTCCCGTTGAAGAATTAATAAAACTCCCTTATCACTATGTCATTATCGCCATGCTTGACGAAAATTCCGATTTAATTAATATTGGTTTACTTTTCACCATAAACATTGAAAAGAATTATATTCTCATCTTCTCCGACTTAAATTATAAGGAACAAATGAGAATCAAAAAAATTGCGCTTGGATCCTTGCGACTAAGCACCAAGGGGAACCATCAGGGATATCTTTATTTATAGGGATTGTGTTTTTGCGATGATGTCTCTGATAAAATCATAGGAAATCATATTTAGGACGGAGAACCTTAAGATTGATTGATGTCAATTGGAATTATTAATGGTATCTAAGATCGTTTTAATTTTTTATAGCGATTTAAAACTCAATATCTTTCATAGTATTTGTAAGGTTAACTTTAAAATGGTTTAAATTTAATATCTTGATAAGAATTGAATGATTTGTATACTAATATTATTATCATTATCTTTCATTTAGTATTATGGTGATATTTCCATGAGCAACGAGAAAACACTTGTTAAATTCGTCGAATTAATGGCAAAAGAAATTAGCGACTCCGACCTTGACTTAGTCAATCTTGGAAAATCTTTAGGTTTGGATCTGGTATTATTTCAAGACCTTAGAAAGTCTCAAGAAGATTCGTTTGTTGATATGATCCGAGAGCGAGCCTTAAAAAAGATGGAAATTAACAATGATAATATTTTAAAGGAAATAGACTATTTCTACGCTGGCAGTATAGACTTTATGGTTTGCGACGAACCATCGGGCAAAAAATTCTTTTTACTCGAAACAAACGGTGGAAGCAATAGAGGATTGTCTATCCTTACGAAAAAGCAACAATCAATGATATACGATGGATATTATGAATCAATACTTCAAGCAATATCTTCTGACAAACGAAAAGATGGAAAAACATTAGTTTTAGTGGGTGTGCCTATTAACGACGGGTTAATTCACGAGAAGGTCATAATGATCGAATATTTTAGAAACAAATTGCACGAAAGTAATTATAAGGTTGCAATATTCAATGTAGATAATTTTATTGAAGATTTCGATGCGGATATAGCCTTTTTAATCGCTGATTATAAGCAACTCTCTGAAGAATTAGAATATTCAGATAATTGGGTAATTTTTCGAGATTCAGCAAAGGTAAGCGTGTTGATAGGAGACGGGATTGCGAGACGACTCCATAATGATGATTTTCAAAATCTTATTTTAGAAGATTTTAGAAAAATTAAAACCATTATTGTTAACCCCGTCTTTAAGATCACAGACGATAAATCTTTAACTTATTTGGCAAGTTATTTTGCAAAAGAACTCCTTGAAAAATACAATTTAAAGTATTTAATGTTTACTAAAGCTTTTAATGAAAATGATCTTCTTAAAAAACTTACTCATATAATAGAAAATTACGATAAACCTTTTATAATTAAACCAAATGGTGGTTCAGGTGGAGCGGGAGTTATTCCTATATCACCTAATGAAGATAGAGCCAATTTAAAGGATATTATCGAGAAGAGCAAAAAGGAATTCTTTGCTAAATTTATGAAAAATAGAAATCCTTACCCCTATACCATACAAGAAATGGCTCAATTTTGTCTTATTGATTGGAAAAATGGGAAACACACATATGATATCCGAATATATATGGCTCAAAAAGACGGTAAGATCGTTCCTATCGGAGGTCTCGCAAGAATTGCCCGCGGAAATTACCAAGGCAATCTAGACAAACAAGAATTTGTAGTAAATTTG
>WJKD01000059.1 GCA_014729315.1 Promethearchaeota archaeon
AAGCTGCAGGTACGATACTCCCCGGTATCACACGAAGATCTGTCTTAGAACTTGCCGAAAGGAAATTGAACATGGAAGTAGAGGAAAGAGACATTTCTTACAAGGAGTTATTCAAAGAATCGTGTACAGAATCGTTTTGTACGGGTACTGCAGCAGTGATAACTCCGATTGGTTCAGTCGAGTTAGAAGGAGAAAAGCGCGTTTGGAACAACGGTGAGCCAGGTGAGAGAACTAAAAAGCTTTACGACCTCTTAACAGGGATTCAAAGATTAGAGATCGAAGATCCGTTTGGTTGGGTCGAAAAAATTGAATAAATTTCCGTATACTTTACGATTTTAATTTATTTTTAATATTATTTCTTATATTTGAAATTTAATAGTTTTCAATTTTTCCTTTTCAATTGGACTTATATAAATTAATTTCAATTCAACTTCGAGCAAAATTTAAGAATTATACCGCATAATCTAAATATAGCAAATAACGCAAAACAATTAGGGAAATTGGTTATCATATGGATATAGCAATTATCAACACGATTTTAATCACATTTGAAGGTAAAGGTTTAGGTATTGTAAAGAGCGGAGCCATAGGGATTGAGGATAGCAAAATTACTTACGTAGGAAAAACGAAAGACTTAGATTACAAAAAAGCAGACCTTATAATCGACGGTCATAACAAACATGTTACGATGCCCGGTCTTATTAACGCTCACACTCATTCAATGCTGACTTTATGTAGAGGCACTGCTCACGATTTACCTGAACTCGAATATATGCCGAAAGGGTTAAGCCTATTTGCAAACAATTTGAAAGCTGAGGATTTTATACTTGGTACTAAGTTGGCAGTTCTAGAAGGTTTAAAAGCAGGAACAACAACTTTTACCGAATATGGTATCGGAGTTTCTGAACTGATTAAAAAAGTATACGAACCTTTTCAGGCTCGAATAGTCGCTACCGAGATGATTAGTGAATTGGGATTTTCAGACGAAAAAAAACCTAACGAATTGTATAGTTTTTACAGATATCTCGGAAAAAATGCTTTTAAGCGGGCTAAAAAATTGTACAAAGAGTTCCATCAGAAGGAGTTAGTCTCGGTGATGTATGGTCCTAACGCATTAGACATGATTTCTCTAGATTTATTGAAGCAAATTAAACAACAAGCAGTTGAGGATGGCACCAAAATACACATGCACATTGCTCAAGGTGAGCGAGAGAGATTGCAGATAACCAAACGATACGGTAAAGGAACAACGGCTGTAAAGGTTCTGGAGGAGAATAATCTCTTAGACAAACATTTGATCGCTGCGCATATTCACGATACGAGTGAGCAGGAACGAGTATCAATGGTTGAGAACGGTGTCAGTATGGTTGGATGCCCTTCTTCGATCGCAAAAATAGATGGTATAGTCCCTCCATTAGGAAGTTATGTAAAATTAGGAGGGATCGCTTCTTTAGGCACAGACGAAGCGCCTGGATCGGGGCATCATAGCGTATTACACGAAATTAAGATGGCTAGCATATTGACCAAGACGCTAATGCGAGATCCAACCGCTATGCCTCCTTGGGATGCCATGAAACTCGCAACTTCGATGGGAGCAAAAGTATTAGGGTTAGAAAATCAAGTAGGGTCCCTTGCCGTAGGAAAGAAAGCGGACGTAATTACCCTAGATATTAACTATCTCCATTTAACACCGATTATTCACGAGCCCTTTACAAATTTAATAGCTAATTTAGTCTATTCAAGTAAAGGAACTGAGGTCGATAATGTGATTATAAACGGAAAGATCGTAATGAAAGATAGAAAAATCCTCAATTTTGACGAGAATAATTTTATCGAAAAGGCGAGTTCCAGAGCAGAATTCCTTTTTGAGCAACTAACCGATGATTGGATAAAAATTAATTCAAAAATGGTTGATTACCATAGAAAAGGATTTATTTAATCGAGACCATCTTTCTCTCTCATAAAATATCGTTAAAATAAAATAAAAGGAAAAAAAGAACTTAATCTAATATTTCTTTTACTTCTTCTGGAAGCTTTTTACACACTTCGTTCAAATCGATTCCTTTACTTGCAAGCCATTTTTTTCTAACAAGGTAATAAGCTATTGCGATCAAGTAAAATATACCCGTAAATATTACTACATTTGGAGCTATTAAAATAATTGCTACGATTGTCAGTAAAGAATATGCGACATTAAATATTACGAGTCCCATTAAGACCTTTCGATTGAGTTTAAAGCTGGCAGATTCATGTAGTTTGGGATATTTTTTCTCTAATGTTATAGGAATGTACGCAAGCACCACTCCTGGTATTGCTAGGGTGAGTGAAAGCAAAAAGGATAAATCAATTATTCCCAATTGAAAAATCAGAAGAAATATTGATCCAAAAACGAAGAAAGTCAAAGACCAATGAGGAGTTCCGTATCGTTTATTGACTTTTGCTAAGCCGCTTGGAACCATAAAATCACGAGCAGCAGAAAACAAATCTCTGGACCATGCTAAGATAATCCCGTGGATCGTAGAAGCAATTGCGATAAGAATCAATATAGTGAGGATTGAAATAAACCACAAAGGGAAAAACAAAGACGCAACATCTATAATTGTTCCTTCCGTCTGACCCAATTTGTTCCAATCCATATTACCCGTCATTACTATTGCAACAAGAGTGTAAACCGCGGCAATTAGCAAGAAACTGATAAACAATCCTAACGGAATATTACGTTTAGGATTTTTTATCTCTCCTCCAATTTCTATGATTGCGTTGAATCCCGCGTAGGAAAAGCTTAGAATTATAGCACCTATAAAGATTCCGAGAAAGCCAGTAGGGAACATCCCCCCTGTATTCTTTCCCGTAAGCTTGTTTAGGTCTACATGAGGTAATCCGAAAATAATAAAGATTAGAATTACCATGAAATCGCCTATAATTGCCAAGACTATTTGAACCCAGCCCGCAAATTTTACGCCAAAAATATTAACGACATAGAAAATCAAAAGAGACGCGATTGCTACATAGATTAAAGAACCGGGTATAAATAATTCAAAGTAAGCTCCAAATCCTACAGCTAAAAGTGCCAACGCACCCATGATGTGCAAGATAATTGAAGCCATTACCAAGAATCCGAGGAAAGGGCTACTTAATCGGGAACTGTATACCCACGCTCCTCCACTGACCGGGAAGGCGGAAACTATATAAGCAATGATAATTGCGTTAATTACATTGGGTATACCTGCTATTATAAATGCAAGCCATAAAGAAGGTCCTGTGATTCCTGCGGTAACACCCGTTTGTATGAGGATCCCCGCTCCTACGACATAACCGAAGATGAAGAAAATCACGGATGTTAAACCAAGCTCGCGCCGCAATTTTCCTTCTTTTTCGTTATTGTTATTTTCCATAATTTAATATTTGACTTTGACATATTTAATTTTTTTATGTTGTAATAAAAGTCAAGGAAACCAATTCTATTATAATAATTTCTTATAAAAATTCCTAATAATATATAAGAAAATATCATAAATACGTAGAATTCATCACTTGCATCACTCGGTATGTAAAATACTTGAAAATAGTAAGGATAAGATAAATAACATTATAGTATAACGAGGAGAACCTTATGAATTTAAAGGATAAGACAATCTTTATCACCGGAGCAAGTAGAGGTATAGGAAAGGCTATCGGAATCCGAGCTGCAAGAGACGGTGCAAATATCGCAATTGTTGCGAAAACAAGTGAACCACACCCGAAACTTCCAGGAACGGTATACACGGCAGCTGAAGAGATGGAACAAGCAGGAGGTAAAGCTTTACCTTGTGTTGCGGATATAAGATTCGAAGAGCTAGTTCAAAAAGCGGTAAATGACGCCGTAGAACGATTTGGTGGTATCGATATTCTAGTCAACGATGCAAGTGCGATTAGTTTAACTCCAACCTTGGAAACTAAGATGAAGAGATTCGATTTGATGTTTTCTGTAAATGTTCGTGGTACATTTTTGTGTTCAAAACTTTGCATTCCACATCTCTTGAAGGGAGAAAATCCCCATATCTTAAATTTATCTCCACCTTTGAACTTAGATCCTAAATGGTTTTCCAACCATTTAGCCTACACGATGTCTAAGTACGGTATGAGTATGTGTGTTTTAGGGCTTGCTGAGGAGTTTAGAGAGGACGGGATTGCTGTAAACGCGCTTTGGCCGCGCACCGCAATCGCAACATCAGCAGTAAGAAACTTACTAGGTGGTAAAGCTGCAATGAAACACTCTAGAAAGCCCCAAATTGTTGCTGAAGCCGCATATCATATATTGACTCAACCAAGTAGAGAATGTACAGGTAATTTTTTCATCGACGACGAAGTATTAATGGAACACGGAATAACTGACTTAAGCAAATATTCCGTCGAACCTGGAGCTAAACTTATTCCCGATTTTTTTCTCTACGGCGGTGGAGAAACTTAGAAGCTGTATAAAAACGATTTACTTACATTATTCTTTTTTTTTTGTTTTATTGGAAATATGATTTTAAATGTCATTTATTTACAAATCACTTGTTCGCATTTGATACAAATTCCGTATGTCCATTTGTTCTTTCTACCTTTTTCAAAAAAAAATTCGAAGTTATCCTCGAGCATATTCCCACAACAAGGACAAATTTCTTTTGTATAAGTTTCGTTATAATCAACCATGCGAGAGCTTTTCACGAGTAATTTTTTAACTTTTCGACTAAGGACGAATTCTTTATCTTTAGATAATTGAAGTTCCATAATCATTAGGACTCTTTATTCATAGGTTTTCAATTAAACAATTTAAATCCCACTTATAATCAATTAAAAAGAAATAATTTAGTAATTATCAATTATTTCATAATGTTATATCTTGATGTTGAATTGTATTCTGCTAATAATATAAGGAAAAGGAAGAGAGAAGGTAATGTGGTACGAAAACTTGATCAATAAAGGACTCATACCAGAAAGGATAATTAGATTAATTCTTCGCCTCCGTTTTAAATATCGGTTAGGCAAAGAATATAAAAATATTGAAGCCCGACAAGAACATATTAACGATTTCGTCGATAATTTAAAGAAGCAACCGATTGCCATTAAAACTATAGAGGCAAACCTCCAGCATTACGAGGTTCCCTCTTCATTTTTTGCAAAAATTCTTGGGCACCATATGAAGTATAGTTGTGGATATTGGAAAAATGACGTAAAAAAGAGGAACTATTGGAAATACTTAGATCAATCTGAAGAAGAGATGCTTGATCTCACGCTGCAACGCGCTCAAGTTAAAGATGAACAAAACATTTTGGAATTAGGATGTGGTTGGGGGTCATTGTCCCTTTATGCTGCGAAAAGATTCTCAAATACAAACATTACAGCAATAACGAACTCAAAAACGCAAAAATCGTATGTTGAACATCTTAAAAAAGAACGAAACCTCACCAATCTTAAAGTTATAAAAGCGGATATCCAAGACTTTGATATAGAGGAAAAATTCGATCGAATAATTTCTATAGAAATGTTCGAACATATGAGAAATTACGAGCAATTATTTACAAAGCTATATCACTTCCTTAAAAAAAAAGGTAAATTATTCGTGCATATTTTTACGCACGATGGAGATCCATATTTATTTGAAACGGGTGGGGATTCAGACTGGATGACAAAGAATTTTTTTTCAGGAGGTACAATGCTTAGTAAAGATCTTTTAATATATTTCGCGAAAGATTTTCACATAGAACGCATCTGGAGAGTTAGTGGAAGAAACTATAGTAAGACCCTTGAGGCATGGCTACAAAACATGAAAAGAAACAAAAAGACCATATTTCCATTATTAAAAGAAAAATTTAGTAAAAAAAACGCGAAAAAATATTGGAATTATTGGAAGATTTTCTTTATTGCGTGTTCTGAAGTATTTAATTACAATAAAGGCAACGTAAGATTTGTGAGTCATTATCTTTTTGAAAAAAGATAACCCTTTTAACTAAACTTTTTCTTGCAAAAATAATTAGGAATTACAGTATTCGATACTTTTTGCGTCTAGGTCTGAATCCCAGACTCTATTAATTAAGGTACGATATATTTGGTCCTTGAACGCATTCCAAACCTTTATAGGAACGCTTTTAACGACATTTTTAAAAATATTCGTCTTTCCATCATAATAAACAATTTTGCATGGAATTTTTTCTAATGATTCCATATCTCTCATTGTTTATCAATGTATAAAAAGAAAACATATTTTTTTTAAAAACTGAAAAAAAAATTAATTCAAACCGGGAAAAATGAGAATATCTAATCAAAAATAGAATTCTTTGTAGCATTAAAAAACTTTTCTTCCAGTTCTAATAACTCGTGGTATCTTTTTTGAAAAGGAGCTTTTCTAAACTCCCTGAGCTGCTCCCAGTTTTCGCGAGTAATCTTTATGTATTGACTTTTCGACTTTCTTCCGTTTTTCATTTTATTTCTATGATTTTTAGTTTCTTACTTTATTAAAGAAATTTAGAGACCAGTTTTTGTTGATAAAAAATGATTTAAATCCCTTGTTTTTACTTGTAAAAGCAAGAAAAAGCAAGTGATGCTTAGAGCGTTCCTAGCTAAATTATGTCGATATGGGCTTGTCTAAATGTATAATTCTATTTTTAATTCTCTCGGGTAACGAAACCTTCTTTCGATTCTTATAATCGTAACAGATCACTAAAGCTTTTCCAAGAGCTGCTATTTTGTTCGTACCTTTACTTAAAATAGTATACTTCATTTGAAACCGATCGATATTAAGCTCGTTCGTTTTAGCACCAACGAGAATGGTATCTGGATACTGTAGCGGAGCAATATATTTACACTCTGTAGATGCTAATATGGGGCCGACATGCGCTTTTTTCATATATTCCAAGAAGCCAATTTTTTCAAAGTAAGCAATACGCGCGCTTTCAAGGTATCTAAAGAACATTATGTTGTTTACATGTTGAAAGGCATCCATATCTCCCCAGGCGATGGGAACTTCAATAATAACTCGAAAATTGTTCAATTCTTCGTTCATTTTGAGAACGCTAAAATATTATATATTTAAAATCATACACTATGTAATATTGGAAAAATTTCTTTTCCAATTAAAATAACGCTAATATTTTAACCGATTTTCTACACATTATCTTAAGAAAAAATATGAAGGAACTTATCTTTTTTGGAGACGATGCTTACATCTACGATTTTCCAGAAGATATAAAAATCTTTTACGCTAAAGAGCCGTTAGAGCCAATATCTAACAATGAAAAGGCAATTAGGGATGCGATTAATAATCCAATTGGTTCGAAAAAAATTCAAGAGTTAGTTGATAAAGATTCTCAAATCGCTATTTGCTTCGATGATATAAGTGTCCCTTTACCTCCAATGAAAAATGAAGTGAGGGCAAGGGCAGCTACCGTGGTTTTAGACTTACTAACTAATCTTGGAGTGAAGAAGGAGAACATATTTTTTATTTGTGCTACTGGATTACATAGGAAATGCACTTCAAAAGAATTTATTCACCTTCTTGGGAAAAAAATCTATAAAGAATTCTCAGAGCAGATCGTTAATCACGACGCAAGCGACGAAGAATCTCTTAAAAGTTTGGCAAAAATGGAAAACGGATACGAAGTTAAGATAAATAAACTTGCAGCTGAAGCAGATCTTATTATATATCTGAATGTAACCTTCACCCCTTTAAATGGAGGATGGAAGTCAATAATTGTGGGATTAGGAAGTTATGAAACCATCAAACCACATCATTCTCCAGAGATTTTAAGCGAAGGATCATTTATGGATCCGAAGAACTCTGGATTACACCGCATCATTTGGGATATGGGTGAGGAAATAAGGAATAAGATACAAGTTTTTACAATCGAAATGGTGTTAAATAATAATTTTTTCAGTGGATTTTTTAAAAAAATGTATGCTCCTCTGAAAAATAATAATAACAAACCAAGCTTGCTTCAAAAAGTGTTGCTTTCGCTTGCTAAAATCACGCCAAAATTCCTTAAAGCGCGAATGCGAAAGAATTTAAAAGCAGATTATGGTTTGATCGGTATTTTTGCCGGAGATATAGAAAAAGCTCACAATCAGTCCATGAACCTATTAGAGAAACAGATCCTAACGCCGATTGACCGGCAATACGACATTATCGTCTATGGCGCTCCAAATCTAACTCCTTATAATGTAGGTGCCGAGATGAACCCTCTGCTTCTTCACACGCTCGTGCTCGGATACCTATATAACATGCATAAAGGAATCTCTCCACTAAAAAAAAACGGAATTATTATAGTCTCTAATCCAGCCTACGAAAAGTTCGATACTCAGCAACATCCTTCATATAAAGATTTCTATTACGATATTCTGAGCAGCGATCTTGATATGTTTAGTTTAAAAAGCGAGGAATTGGTTTATCGCAACAATCCAACATATATTAGTAAATATCGATCAAATTTCGCTTATCATGGAACACATGCATTTATGGTATATTATTGGGGTGCTTTAGGCGAGAAAAACGTTGGAGAGGTGATAGTATCTGGAGCAAAAAATAAAGATACGCTATTAAATCTGGGTTTTCGATATGCTTCTGATTTGGACGAAGCTATTGAAATGAGTAGGAAAAAAATGGGTAAAAATTGTGCTATAGCATATTTTTGTATTCCCCCTGTTTTTATTGGGCAAGTCAGTAAAATGTAAAATATAAAGAATGTAAAAGAAAGATAAAAGTAAGTTTTTATTAATAATTTTAGCATAAAGTGCAAATATGGAAGATTTTTTAAAAAGCGCTCAAGCAGCATTTCCGATTATTGACGGATCCGAGAAAGTAAATGGACTTCAAAAAGAAGTAGACATATTATGGGATAAATGGGGGATCCCTCATATTTTCGCAGAAACGATGGAAGATGCTTGTCTAAGCATGGGATATGTTCACGCGAGACATCGAATGTGGCAATTAGAGCTTTTTCGAAGGTTAATCTCCGGTGAATTGTCAGAAATAGTTGGAAAAGGAGCACTTAAGAGTGATATGCATTATAGAATAATAGGACTTCATAGGGTAGCTCGAAGTTGCGCGAAGCGTTTAAAAAATGCAAACTCTGATGTTTCTCGTGCCTTATTAGCATATGTGGGCGGAGTAAATCAAGGAATTCAAAAAATGACTCAAAATCCACCAATTGAATTTAAGCTCCTTGAACTTCCTATTGAACCGTGGAGATTAGAAGATTCGCTAAAAATTATCTTATTAATTGATTGGGGGCTTTCAAAATGGAATTATCCTTTAGAATTGCTGCGCGATAAATTGATTGAGAAATTGGGAGTGAACAAAGCCGATAAAATAATGCCTCTTTATTCGGGAGTTACGTTCCAAAATCCGACGGGGAGTAATAGCTGGGCTGTTTCACCAAAGAAATCAAAGTTAGGCTCTGCTTTATTAGCAAACGATCCTCATCTTCCACTCTCTTTACCGGCAATATGGTTTTTAGCTCACATAAATTATCCTGGTTTCAATTCAATTGGGTCTACATTTCCAGGATTACCTATGATCGTTCTAGGACACAACGAAAAGATTGCTTGGGGGTGCACAAATGTTCACGCGGACACTATTGATCTTTTTAGATTAGAAATTAATCCTAATAATAAAAACCAATACAAATATAACGGGCAATGGATTGATTTTGGGGTTATAGAGGAACCGATAGAAATAAAAGAAGACGATAATCTAAACGAATTTAAAGTACTTACGACGAAATTTGGTCCTATTGTAAAATTCTACGAATTAGACGATGAGATCTACGAGATCGTTTCGGATGATTCGTTTGCCCTTCGATGGTCAAGTTTTGAAACTCGTTTGGAAAACACGATTAAAGGCTTTTTTCTGATAAATAACGCATCCAATTGGGATCAATTTAGGGATGGACTAAAATGGTTGACTATCAATCCTCAAAATTTCATTTACGCAGATTTAGAAGGAAATATCGGTCTTCATCACGGAGGAAAGATCCCTGTTCGAAAGTACGGAGATGGGGCTATGGTCACACCAGGAATAGACGATAAATACAATTGGGAGCGAATGTCCTCTTTTGAGGAGATGTGGAACGTATTTAATCCCGAAGAAGGTTTCCTATGCAACGCAAATTACAACGAAGAGAAGGCTCCGGAAGGAATCTTGCTTGCACAAGATAGATCAGAGCCATTTCGTCAAATTCGAATTAAAAACTTGCTCCAATCAAAAGAGAAAATATCATTTGAGGATTTTATCGCGTTTCAACTTGATTATTATACGGAAGAAGCCGCATTATTACTCCCTCAGATGCTAAAATATCTTAAAAAAAACGAGGATATTGCAAAGCTTACAGATCTGGTCGAGTTCTTAGAGAATTGGGATTATGAGTTAACCAAACAGACCATCGGGGGAACATTATATAAAATCTGGGTAGAACAAACCATTAAATCGATCTTAATTCCCCTAATCGGTGAAGATATTCTTAACCAATACATGGGATCGTGTCCTTTTGAGTTAAATCGATTGTTCGAGTTATTCGAGAACGACGACGAAAAGCTTAGTGATTTATTATTTAGGTCTTTTCAAAATACTTTAGCATTTCTGGAAAAAAAGTTATCGGTTGATGTAAATAAATGGAAATGGGGAAGTCTTCACAAATTAACCTTAACACATCCTTTTTCTTTAGCAGATCCAAAAGCAAGAGTGTTAAATATTGGCCCGTTTAAGTTTGGAGGAGACACAAATACCCTAAACAACGGATATTACGATCCTTTAAACGATTACCAAGTAATTGTCGGTCCCTCGTTTAGACAAATTCACGAGTTTACAAACTGGGATAAATCGGTATGGATGCTACCTGGTGGTCAATCCGGATTAGCTTTTCATAAACATTACGCAGATTTGATCAAGTTATACCTCAAGGGTGATTACATACCGATGCTGTATAGCCGAAAAGCAATTTCTAAACATTTAGAAGGAGAGTTGAAACTAATTTCCACATAAAGGAAAGAATGAACAAACTAGGATTAGAATGACTCTTTTGTCTCTTTTTCTTTATTTAATTTATTTTTTTTAATTATTTGGATTAAACTTTTGAATTATAATTTGTTTTGTATATTTATTATCTCTATTTTATAATTTAGTGCCTAAGCTAAATGCCTAGCCTCAACGCGTTTGACATATTTTTTAAATTTGAAAACAACGAGCTTGATAAATCTTCGGCGCTTTTAAGTTTAAAATCAATTTTAGAAAATCAAGATAATGGAACTCTAAGAATTGAAGCGCTTCAGATAATTGGGATACTAAAACCTCAAGGAGAAGAAATGTTTACGATTTTAGAACAGACGCTTATCTCAGATAATCACAGTCATATAAGAGCTCTTGCGGCTAAAATCATTATTGAAAATTTTCCAGAACGCTCTTACGAACCAATTAAATGGGCATTAGAGAGAAAACAAGAGCATTTCTTTTTAAATTTTATCGCTTGCGTTATTCAGCGAAGCAAGCGATCAGATTTGCAACGGATCTTAAGCTCGAAAAATGTCTCAAGAAAATGAAACTTGTTAGATAATCCCAAGAAC
The DNA here is from genome assembly GCA_014729315.1 of Promethearchaeota archaeon. Next base: position 11,578 of record WJKD01000059.1, read on the forward strand.
GTAAACAAAAATGACAAGAAGAGCAATCATATATACGACAAATGTTATTAAGAATTGAACGGTCAGCACGACGAATAAGATCTTAATACGCTTCCGAAATTCTTTTAATCCATACAAATTATCGTATTGCAAAGCAAAAAGACCAATAATAAAATTAATTAGAAATGCAATTGCGTATGTCCAAGGGGAAAAGCTCGTCAATAACAGGATTATGCTCCATATTGCGTTTATTATTATAGCTGGCTCTTTTTTCTTCGTCATTCCTCTTAAAGACGCCATTTTAATCATGACAACAACGCCAACCACAAAATTTATTACCGCAACAATTATCGCTACGATTAAAAGTAAAAATAAAATTGTTAAAAGATCATCAAATAGAATCATACTTATACCTAAAATTCAAATATTAAAAGGGTTTTAGTTTTTTATTATTAATTATTATTTTCCCGACATGGAAAAATGAAAACGCTTAGCGGTCTTACAGCATCCAAATACATTTTGGATCCAGTTCATGGTCCGATTCCTCTTACATCTTTAGAAGTAAAGCTAATTTCTCAACCTATTTTTCAGAGATTAAGAAAAATATCGCAATTAAGTATGACTTCGTTAATATATCCTGGCGCTACGCATTCTCGATTCCTCCATTCTTTAGGCACGCTTTACGTAATGGAAAAGATGTTACACAGCTTGAAATCAGAAATCAAATTACTCTCTTCGAACGAGAGTGGGTTTAAAATCGCCCAAAAAATGAGGGTGGCTGCCTTATTACACGATATAGGTCATCTTCCTTTTTCGCATACTTTTGAAAAAATCAATAACGAGATCACGCACGAAGAGCTTGGAATATTTATTATTTTAAACACGAAAATAAGAGATATCTTGGAAAAAGCGGGAATTAAAGCAAAAACTATTTCTTCGATGATATGCGGGGAGGGAAATTTGGAAGATCCCGACGGTCAAGTCTTGGCTCAATTAACGCCACTTCTTCATTCCGACGCAGATGCTGATAGAATGGATTATCTCTTGCGCGATGCCTACTTCACGGGAGTCCCTTATGGGAACGTTGACATCGACAGGATTTGCAGTTTCGTTAAATTAGTTAATGGTGAAGTTTGTTTTTCTGAAAAGGCCCAGCATGCCCTTGAGGACTTTTTGTTTGCCAGATTTCAAATGTATCAGATAGTATATACCCACAAGACTGTTATATTTTACAATTTACTATTAAAAAAAATCTATTTGGATTATATAGAACCTTACCGAAACATAGTTCCTATTCCTTTTCTTCTGCCCAAAATCCACTCAATTGATGAGATTCGTGAAGATTGGATAAAAAAAGATATAAACAATTTGACGGAAGAATTGTTCTTTTATAGCGTTAGACTTTTGTTAAAATCTTCACAGATCAACCCAAAAATCGGAGAAAATTTAAGAAAATTGTATAAATGTGTTACCGAAAGAACCCCCGTGAAAAATTGCTTGAAGATAGATTATCTTCCCGAAAGAGAGGAAGATGACTACATAGAGAGAGAAAAGGCATTTTTTGAAGAAATAAAAAGCTATCCGAATTTGATATCTCACTGGTCGTTTTTGCGACACGACCCTTCAAATCCTATCAAAATTGCAAATCCCATTGAAAAAGACATAGATAATTATCGAGAAAAGGAACAAATTAAAATTCTTTCTAAACGAAATTCAGAAAAGAAAATCGAATTTTTACAGGATAGAACAAATTCCTACTTGAATTCTTTAGCAAAACATCGGAATGTACTCATTTACTATTATCATAACGAGAAAAGATCTCAAAGGATAATAAAGAGCTGTGCAAGCAAATATTTTCCAGTTGCTTAGTATCGAGTTTTGGTAATATG
>WJKD01000624.1 GCA_014729315.1 Promethearchaeota archaeon
CTTGATAGCGGCAATTCCATTAGGTTTAATGACTCTTTTTTCGATTCAAAAGGTTGAAGTGGACAAACTCAATATTAACTATCCCGATACGATTCCACCCGAATTAATGTGGGAGTATATTTTTCTTACGATTGGAGCAATCTTTCAAGTTTATCCTACTTATATTCTTTACTTCGTCTTTGCCTTACTCACTTCGATGGTAGGCTCTGGTCCAGTAGCAAATAAAAACGCCGTGATGGTAGATATTAATATGCCAGAACATAAAGGAACAGCTGCGTCATTTTTCAACCTTTCAGAACAAATCGGGAAGGGTGTTACTTTGTTGATCTCTTTTCTTTTAATTACGCTTTTAGGAAGTATATACAATATGATGGTTATTGCAATATTTTTCTGGGTTCCTGCTGGATTATTTTGGTACTTAGCAAGTAAAAATGTAGAAGATGATATGTCTCGCAAATCAAGAATCCTCTCTGAGCGTCAACAAGTGAGTTTAATTGATTATATCTTCCAATTAGAGATTCAGATGGATAGGGCAATTCAAAAAGTTCAAGATTCAAAATATTATATCGAAAACGATAAAAAAAAATTTTCAGAGTTAATGAATGAGGCAATTCTAATATTTGAATTCTGTGAACAAGAAGGAGAATCGAGGAGTATAACCAACATCGAACAAAAAGCACATATTATGAAAATAAAATCACTATTAATTAAACAAGAAGTAAACGAAATTTATTCAAAATTAGATAATGAACAAGAACTCACTTCAGAAGAAAAAAATAGATTATCAGGAAAGTTAAAAAGTGCTCGTGAAAAGATAAGCGAATGGGAAAAAAGTACATTCGGAGAAATTCAGACTTATTACGAAGATGCTTATTTAAAATTTTTAGAAGCTCGCTTAAATAGAAGACAAAATTTAATTAACTGTATCAAAAAAATTGATGAGTCTATAAGGATATACGAGAGAGTCAGCTATTTGTTAAAAGAAAGAATTGAGGAAGTTAAAAACGAAGAAGAGGAGATGAGTTTTGAAGAAAAGAAAATATTTGAGAAAGAAAGCGAATTGTTAGAAAAATGTTCTAATGCACTTAAGGCAACTCGCATATTACATGAGGAAATTGAATCAATATTCAAGGAACTAAGAGAACAAGGAATCAAAAGAAGTGACTTATTCAAAATCTCTGAACTTATCTCAGAATACCAAGTGGATTTATATGACGTAATTGTTGAGACTTTTGGAAACGAAACTGATAAAGATGTAATAAAAGAAATTTTTACCAAAATCGACGATACTTTTGATAGATACGAAGAGTGGAGAGAAGTCGAGTTTAAAGTCTTTTAATCACATATTTTTACTCCCAAAATAAGCAGTTTCTCCGCTAAAAATTTTTAACCTTTAAAATTAGTATTAAACTGTAATTCTCTTTTCATTAATTTATAAAAATGGTTAAACTCCGATTCAGTTAGGCTGGGCGTTGCTTTACCTTTTGTGTGATAATGATCTGGATATTCAATTTCGAAGAAGAGATTTATCAGAAGAATTAAACAATTTTGAATAGTTAAAGAATCTCTTTGCGTAAAATATCTCGTCATCAATCCTATGATAAAGTTATTTAACCACTTTTCGAGCTTATTTGGATCTTCTTGATCTTTTCTTTGGTAGTTGATCAAAATTTCATCGTAACAGTCCATACCTAGCGTCTCTTCCGTGATTTGTTTTACATAAAGCTCATTGCTATATATCGCGATTTAGCCTTATAAATTTATACTAAATACTCATAATTGTATAGTTTTCATCTGAGGAATAAAATATGCATTTACAAACTGCTAATATTTCCAAAATAATGACGCTTTCCAACATAATTTAATAATTAATAATTAGAGAAACTAAGAAATTATAAATGGTTTTAGGATTAGCTAAAATAAACTAATTGTTAATTAACTTTTACTTTTTTGAAAAGGAAAAGAGTTTCTGATTTCTAAAATTATTTCCCATGATTTAATAATATTTCTAAGGTTGTTATATATTTCTGGGTCACGCTGTAATATATTTGAGCCCATGGTATTTAAGACCCTTCTCAGATCAGGGAGAAATTGATGGAGATATTCAGAATGTTCTTTATAAGTTAATTTTAAATTCTCAGGATGAGTTTTAATGACTTTATAATTAGTTCCCGTCATATCACTATTACTATGTTTTTTGTGTTTTAAACGAGTAGAACTTGTCGGTTTAGTAATTTTTACAATCGTCTATAGTTGATCTTCTAAAGATCTGATGGTATAAAAGGATTTGTAAACCGAAAAGTTAATATGGTATTTTTTAGAAAATTCAGAGCAAAAAATTGGGACTTTAGATTTATTTTGGCTTATCAAATTCTAAATCTTTTTGCGAAAGTCTAAATTTTTGTTTTTTCTTGATTTTTAGACAGTTATAACATAATATTATATTTTAATATGGAAGAAACAAAATTAATAGAGTAAAGTTTTTTCTACTTGAAAATACTTGTATAACCGCTTATAGTATTTTATTCTTTTAATAGGTTAAGAAATAAGTCAAGAAAAATATTATTTTAAAAACAAGAAACGAATGGTTTTTATGCTTCAATATCTTGAATGAATTTGTCGATACTTTGCTCCAGATCCACAACATCTTCGACATTTTTAATTTCAGAGGAAGCCAGACGATTTAGAAACTCTTTTAACATTTTCTCTTTATTTTTATCAGTTGGAAATAAAAGTGAACTTTTATAATGCTCCCAGTCTAAAATATTAGTAAAAACCAGAAATAGAACCTCTATATGGCTGTAATCAATTAATCCTATTAATTTCTCTTTACTAATTAACTCTTTCGATTGGTCTGTATAGAAATTTGATAAATCGTTGTAATAATTCGTAATTCGGGCAATGTTATCCAACTGAGCTTGAAGAGCCGCTTGATTTATTGGAGACTCTTCGTCCCTATACATGATTTCGAAGTATGTATTAATAAAATCTTTAAGTTTTTGAACTTTTTGTTGGAAAACGCGCGTTTTAACAATCCTCTCAAACATCGGGCTTTCTTTATCCTTGTAAAACTTCAATTCAAATTTAACTATATCAAGAATATCAAAGAATAACTCTTTTATATCTATATTTTCAGGCTCCAATCTTTTTCACCATATTTTTACTTCTTACAATAATATAATTAATTTATAATTATAAAAAACTATTATCCATAAATCATAATTGTAAAATACTTTTTTATTTTAGTATCTGAGATAGTCTTAATCTTTTATTCTCGATTTTTTTCGGATAATTTTTTTGAATAAAATCGATTTAATATGAATTTTCAGAATCCGAAAAGGACATCGAAACATAAAGCCCAAATCTGAACGGGGATACTGTCTTAATTCAAGGAAACGCTTATAAAAAATAGTAGCTCTTCTTTTAGAACCTTTACTTCTTTCAAGGAGAGTAAATCGTCGAATTATTTCTTTAAGAGGAGGTGAATCAACAAAAGAGTAATAATTAGAAGCTCTTAACGACCATTTTACAGCTTCTAATAGATATTTCATGAAGTTAAGATATCTTAAACGAGATATAGGAATGGTTGATAAAGAGATTACCAAATTCATAACTAAACTCTTTATCATGTCAAAGGGGGAAATTTTTACATTTTTATTTACGATCTCCCTTAAATCTAATCCATAAATTACATTGCTATTTGCGATAATGCTACATAATACAATCTTTTTTGGAGCAAATAATGTGCTAAAAAGTTTATTGACGCTAAATATCTTGTGAAAAATAATACTCTCCCAGTATTGACGTTTAGTTAAGAAGTGCGAGATAAACATACCTGTTGTTTGGTGAATTACATCCAAGATTTTATCAAAGAAATTGTTATTAGAATTTAATTCACGAAAGTTATGTTTATCTTCTAAAGCAATAATATATTTCTCTACTTTTTTAATTAAGTGATTAGGAACATTATCTTTAAAAATAACAAGCAAATCGCAATCTGATACTGTTGTACATTCTTTTACTCCATTTTTTTTAGCCGTTTGACTTCCAAATAAAATAATAGAAACTACATTTTCAGTCCCAATCTCTTTATCTATGATTTGAATAGTGTCTTTAATATACTTCTGAGACTGTCGGTTTATCTTTTCTATTCTAATATTAAAATCGTCCTCAAATTCTTCGTGTTCGATTAATTTAATATATTGCAATGAATATCAGATTCTTTGTTTTTAGATTTTATTTGATATTATATCTTATTACGTTGAAATATTTTTATTATTCTTTAGAAATTGGTTTTTGATTAATGGACAGGTACTTCCTCCTGAATGCGAAATTCTCGTGATATATTTTTCCTTTACTTTAATGAATAGGGTGATTAATTAAAGATTGTTTAAATAAAATAAAAAAGTATTGAATTTAAAAACATTGCATCTTATTGAATTTTTTTTAAATCCTTGAAAAAATCTAAGAAACTTTATCTAAAATAAGAATCAGGACCTCCCTCGTCCTTCCCTCCCTTCATAAAATGTTCCGCTTGTTGCTTAAAAGACTCGAACATAGATTGCATTTCCTCGATCTTTTTATCTAATTCGCTAAAGTCAATATCTATTTCAAAATAGTCTCTTATAATTGTTACAAGAGCCTTAGAAGCTTTAGGATCTACCTCCATAACAGGAATGGGAACGGTCTCAGCAAGAAGACAGGCTCCTGGAGCGAATCCCATTTTGCCCGCCCATGCTGGTAAAATACCATTCGCGCCAGCAATTATACCCTTGTCCATAGTCGTGATATTTTCAAATTTTAAGAAGGAATCGAGGAGTTCTTCGTCGGTAGAGCTTATATGAACTTTAGGTTCTCCATCGATTTCTCTAGTTGCTAAGGCTCCCGTACTAACGTACATAACGATTTTTCCGTTAGTAATTTCGTCCATAACTTCACAGAATTTCTTGCTGAATTCAAACACACCCTCTGAGCTCTGAGGTTGAAAATTGGCCGTTAAAATGAATATATCATTCTTTTTTCTTGGTTTATAATACACTTCAGCGGATGGTATTTCCAGCGAACCATTTTCAACTGTACTCTTAGCGGGAAAATCAAAATATTTTATAGAAGAAAAAAGATTGGCTTCTATTGAATCTTTAATTGAAGATATAGCTAATTTAGCTACATAAGCAATTCCAGGCCATCCAATTAAAACGATTGGCTTATTTAATTTATCTTTATCTATGTCAAACTTCTTTTCAAAATTAAAAAACATAATTTCTCTAACTTTAATTGCTTTTAAATTTATTAATTCTATTAAGTTATAAATATTAGCACTACTTTTTATTCTAGTTATATTTTGTTTCAAAAGGAATTTTGAAGGGTTTTATTTTTATTGAAAAATTGATATTAATTTAAATAGAGATTATGTATATCTCAATAAAAAAATTTCAAAATTAAGAGATCTTGTTTGTACAAAAGCAATCGTCTAGAAGAGCTCCTGGATTTTTTTCGTATGTTGAGGTGTTTTCATCAAGATTTATTACTTATTCTAGTTTTCTTATAACACCTTTCCTCGTGGGGCTATTATCAACATTATTTAGGATCTTACGAAAGGGAGAGCAAGACTTTATCGTATATTTTCAATATTTTATCCAGATCTTCGGAATCTTTTTGTTCATGTCCTTATTTGGTGCAATATTGACTTTATTATATTCAAATAAAGCTCCAATTTTAGCCCCTCCCCCTAAAGGATGGGGAATTCAATTGAATGTTGCGTTAACTTTTGTTATAGGTGGAAGTTACATAGTGGGTCAAATTGTAGGATTGGTTTTTAATAATATTACATTTCACGAAGTATTTTTTATGTTGGGAATAATAATTGCATATATCGTGGGATTTGTTATTTATTTTTCATTTACCACTGTGGGTAAATACGGTCGATTTATCTTATCATTCACTCAACCTACAGTAGGTATTGGTTTATATAGTATATATACAGCTCAATTAAGCTTAGGTTTTTTTATTCGCGCGGTTATCTTTTTCTCTTCTTGTGCGTTAATTTTTACCATTTTTTACGCTAGAGGTATATTCCACGTGTCCAATATATATAGGGAAGTAACAGGTTTGGGAGGATATGCCTTTATAAGAGCTTTTATTCTTTCTATGATGACTGAAGGGCACGATGATAAAATTGAAGAGATTTTTGACAAAGTTGGAATCGATACCGACACCAAAATTCAATATTTGGCGATTAGAACAATAAAGGAAAATAAGCTCAAGGGTTTATTTGTGCTACCCCATGTCCATTTTGGACCTTTCAAAACCTGCGGTTCTTCTGATTTACCTGAATATATCTATAAAACATTTAATGATATTCCCGGCATCTCAGTTTATCATACTTCCACCGATCATGGACAAAATCTTACAAAACAGCATTATGTTGATATTCTTGTAAAACAAATTAACGATGACATTAAAACAATTAGGGGAAATCCAAATCTTAATTGGATTGCAGAAGTGAGAGACTTTTCTAGAAAAATATCTAATAATTCGAAACTGATTGGAATTTTGATCGATAAAGTACCTGTGGTATTCCTCACCCGACATCCCCTGCCATCAGACGATATCAAGGCAGATGTGGGAAATCACATTGATAATCTTGCAAAAGAAAACTTCAAATTTAAAGAAATGATGATAATTGATTCGCATAATTCAATAGTTGGCGATGAGATTTTGATAGAAAACGATTCCATCGAAGCAAAAGAATTGATAAATGTTTCAAAAAAGTTTTTAACCAGTATGGTAAAAGAGAAGGAGATGTCCGTCAATATGGTTTACGGGGTAGCAAAAGACCCCGTGGAGGAGTATTCTGAAAAAGACGGAATTGGTTATGGAGGGATGATAGTCCATCTATTCAAAAATACGGTTACTGGACAAAAAACTGCCCTTGTTCATTTCGATGCCAACAACGCTTATGTAGATATTCGGAGCTATGTTTTAAATGCCCTTCAGAATCGAGGGATCGAACGAGGAGAGCTCACTACATCAGATTCTCATACGGTAGCGAGACAGTTCACTAGCAGAGGATATTCACCGCTCGGTGAAAAAATAAAATTGAGATTTATCGTTGAAAAGCTCAACGATTTGATTAAAGATGCTGAAAAAAATATGGAACCTGTAGAATTTTTATATTACGATTCTATCGTGGAAAATACTAGAATATGGGGAAATCCGAAGTATTTCGATGCAATTATAGAGACTTTACAAGAATGTTTGCGCGTTTCGCAACGACTTCTAACATTAAGCTTGATTGTACCTACCTTCTTCTCCCTAATATTACTTATGTTTTACTATAATATTCAGATTGCAGGCATTCTCTAAGGAGAAGTCATTAATCGCGAATTAAAATGTTCTTAGAAGCTTTTTATTATTTATTAAATCTCCTATATGTAGAGATTAAGACGAGATAAATATAGAAAAAAATAATCTTGATTAAATCAAGAATTTTATGAGTTCAAAAAACCCAATATCGCTTTGTTTACTTGAGGAGCCTCTTCCAAAAAGACATGATGGGCGTTACCAATTACTTCTAGTCTACTATTTTCTAGTCGATTATCTATTTCTTCCATGACTAATTTAGGAGATAATTTATCTTTCTTTCCCACGATAAGTAAAGTAGGCTTTTTTATCTCTTGTAATCGGTCGGTGACATCGTGCGTTTCTATCGCATCTGCTAAGAGTTGATAATCCTCTGGAGTCATATTGTTTTCCGTAAACTCCTCGATCATCAGCTCAGCATTCCATATTCCGTGAAATTTTTTCGATTGATCTGCCATCATCTCTTTTATAACCTTGCGATCGTGAGTTAATTTTGCATATTTCCAATAGGCGCTTTCTTTGTCTTCTTTTTGCTCTTCGTATAACTCTGCTAGAGTATTTGTTAAGAACTGAATTCCCGAACCTTTATGATTTGTACCAATAAGGACTAATTTATTCACGTAATCTGCATATTTTAAAACGAAATTCTGAGCAATCCATCCTCCCATAGACTGACCAACGAGGTGAGCCTCTTCAATTTCTAAAAATTCCATTAGACCTTTGAGATCTTCAACTAAAGTGTCGAGCGTGTAAGGTTCTTTAGGATGCGTAGTTTTTCCAGAACTACGACAATCCAATGTTATCACTTTAAACTCTTTTGATAATTCTCCGATCTGAGCAACCCAGATTTCATTAGTGGCACCATACCCGTGATGCAAAATGACCGGATATCCCTCTCCGTGCGTTTCATAGTACATTTTTATTTCATTAACATCAGCAAATGGCATAAGTATAGTCTTATTGCGTTTTTATTTATAATTTTCTATCTTAAATAAAAAAAAATTATTTTTTATTATTATAATGCAATTTATAGCTCATTGATAAACGCCTATCATTCTATTAGAAAAAATATATAGTTCGTATAGACTATAAGTTCTATATATTGATATAAAAAGATTTAAATAGCTTTATTCTATTATATTAAAATGAGTTAATTTTGAATTATCTAAAGATTTCATAGCTACAGAGATCTAAAAAATTACATTGATGTAATCTTGCACTAAACATATAACATCCCGCTTTTTGATCTTTCTAAAAATAACTTTAAAATTCGGTGGTGTTCCTTTATTTTATAGTACGGGATCCCAATAACTCAAATAAATTTTCAAGATCCAGTTTTAAATCATTTAAAAAGGAGTTTCATGACATAAAAAGAGGGACTAAATGTGAATCAAGGAGTTAAAAAATTTATTGTTTTCTTGTTTGTTTTGCTTCTCATTCTTAGTCCCATTTTTATTTATGGTATCCTGTCTGTTGTCCTTAAGACAAGGTATCCCGCAGCAGTCGTTAATTCGAATTCAATGGCTCCTTACATCGAAAAGGGTGATATGGTTTTATCAAAAGGCATCAATAAGTCCATAGACATTAGGGAAGGAACAATCAAAGATCAAGAGGGGGATGTAATAATATTTAATGCAAAAGGACTATGGGACGATGCCCCTGATGAACCTATTATTCATAGAGTTGTTGGGAAGTGGTTAAGCAACGACACTTGGTACTTCATAACAAAAGGAGATGCTAATGATTTTATCGATCCCGTACCGATTCCCAAAGAAAAAGTACTAGGAGTTGTAGAAAGAGTTATTCCATACGTGGGATGGGGTAAGATTATTCTATTTCAAGTTTCTTTTTTCATCCAAATTTTAATATTTATAGGGTTAATAGCTTTTCTGTTAAAATATCTGCGTAAATTGAAACTATAAAAAAAATTATCTAATCAACATTGATCAATTCTTAATTATGTATTTTTCGTTTTGAAGAAATTATACTATTATAGAATAGCAGAAATTTATCTTTTGAGATGGAAAAGTCGTTATGAGATAACAATATCATTTTTCTAATCTATTTGGAAACTAATCTAATATCAATTATAAAAAAAATAATAATGATTTGAGCTTTCCCCGGAACATTCGGATAATATCGGGATATTATCTTATTTAATATTTTTTTATCACAATTAACAAAATAAAAGCTTTTCAATTATTTAAGATGTCAATATCAAAAATAAATAATTTAGCTAAAGTCTCTTTAATTGGTGCACCTGCTGTAGGAAAAACTACGATGTTAAAACTTCTCTCTCAAACTAAGATTGATAAAATTTATCTTCCAACGCAAGGATTTGATTTAAAAACTGTGAGTTGCAATAATATGGATCTAAAGGTTTGGGATTTTGGAGGACAGCGAGCTTATTTAAATTATTTGGAAGAGTATCTGTTAGGTTCTGATTTAGTGTTCATAGTAACCGACTCGACGCCTAAAAACGTCCTTAAATCAAAACAATTAGTCGACATGGCAAAAAAAATCGTGGAAGAGGATTGTCCAATTATCGCTATTGCAAATAAACAAGATCTCTGTAAGGATGATGGGAGGATGGATCAAAAAAGAGTTCAAGACGTCCTTCATACGAAGACCTACGGTCTTACTGCTATTAACTCCTCCGAACGAGATAAACTTATGAGAATAATAGAAAAAGAATTAAATCACGCTATTGTGAGAAAGGAGATGAAAACTATTGAGATTTAATGAAGAAGAATTATTTGGAGCAGCACTCATCGGGTTTGATATGATAGATGGACCTTTTTTAAAATGGAAAAAAGAATACGAAGACTCGAAAGGAATGGTCAATCTGGACGATTTTGCGATGAATTTCTACCTCGCTTTTAAAGGTGGAAATGCAGGTAAGAAACCAAGAGCAATTTTATATGACAATTTTTA